>NZ_JACEGK010000361.1:0-8171 GCF_056859195.1 Streptomyces sp. NH27 | reverse complement strand
CCCGCATTCGGCGGATCGGTCGATCAGTACGCGGAGTTCACGTTGTCCATGCCGCCGTACACGTGGGACGCGTAGTTGCAGGCGGCGGTGATGTTCGCGACCGGGTTGTAGACGTTCCACGAGGTGCCGGACACGTGGTAGGCGTTGAACGTGGGGTCGATCGTCTGGAGCAGGCCCTTGGAGGGAATGCCCTTCATGGCGTTCGAGTCCCACAGGTTGATCGCGTTCGGGTTGCCGGAGGACTCCCGAATGATGTTGCGGTAAATCCCGTTGTAGGTCGGCACCGGGATGTTGTGCGAGGCCAGGGTCGCCCGGGCCTCGCGAATCCAGCCGTCCAGGTTGTTCGGGTAGGTCGCCGCGGCCGGCTTCGCCGCGGCCGTGACCTCCGCGACCGGGGCGGCCTTGGTGACCGGTGCGGGCTTCTTGGCCACCGGCGCGGTCTTCTTGATCACGACGCGCTTGGTGGAGCGGTTGGCCGCTTCCTTGGCGCGCTCGGCGGCCTGGTCGGCCGCCTTCTTCTTCGCGGCCGCCGCGTCGGCGGCCTTCTTCTTCGCAGCGGCGTCCGCAGCCGCCTTCTTCTTCGCAGCGGTGTCCGCGGCGGCCTTCTTCTGAGCGGCGGCCTGGTCGGAGATGGCCTTCTGGGAGGCCATGCCGGACTCGGGGCTGATGCTCTTGACCTGGTCGCCGGTGGAGACGGAGAACCCAGTCGGGTCGCCGGCGGCGACAGCCGACCCACCAGCGGTCGCCTCGAGACCGGTGACTGTCAGCGCAACGGCCGCGGCGGCGGCGACACCGGCCACCGTGATCTTGTGCTTCCTGGACAGTCGGCCGATCTTCGGGATCGTGGGGAGCTGCATGCGGGATTACCTCTTCCGATTGGGACCCGAGAATTGTTAAAGGGTCGGAAATCGGGGGTCAAAGAGCCCTGCTACGAGCCGAACTCGTAGATGCGGCCGGCGCCCTGATCGGGTTTCCCGGGTTTCCTCCCGGGAGTTCGGGCCTCGAATTCAACTAAGCGACCTAGTATGTGACGCAGGTCCTATAGGTGAGGTCACAAGGGAGCACCCCCTGCGTCGCGGAAGGTGACGGAGGGGGTGCTTTATGTGACGTTTATTCGGGGGCTGAAAGCCCTTATGGCAGCAGCAGGTTGACGTCTCCGAACTCGTGCCAGAGATAACGGCCGCGCAACGCTTCGGCGTAGACGCGCGTCAGCAGCCCGTCGCCCGACAGGGCCCGCAGCATCAGCAGGTGCGACGCCTCCGGCTCGTGCAGCCCGGTCAGCAGGCCGTCCACCGCGCGCACCCCGCGCTCCGGGGTGATCACCAGCTCCGTCCAGCCGTGCGCGGCCCGCACCACCCCACGCCCGTCGGCCGCCGACTCCAGCGCGCGCACGGCCGTGGTGCCGACCGCTACCACTCGCCCGCCGGCCGCCCGGGCCGCGTTCACCTGCCACGCGGTGCTCGCCGGGACGGTGTACGGCTCCGCGTACGGCGGTTCGTGCGCCTCGGCGGACGCCACCCCTGTGTGCAGCTCGATCGGTGCGATCTGCACGCCCCGGCTGACCAGCTCCGTGACCAGCGGCGCGGTGAACGGCCGGCCCGCGCTCGGCATCTCCGCCGAGCCCCGCCCGTCTGCCGACGGCGTGCCGAACACCGTCTGGTACGCCGACAGCGGCTGGTCGCGCGCGGTGTACGCGTAGCGGATCGGCCGCCCGTGGCGGCGCAGGTGCCGCACCACGTCCGGCACCCGCACCGACGCCACCCACAGCCGGTCGGTGGCCGGGCCCAGCGGCCGCTCCAGTACGAGCCGGCCGCCGCCGGCCAGCCGCACCTCCGCCCCGGCCGGTCCGCCCGGCCTGCGCACGGTCGAGCCGTGCCCGTCGGGGGAGCGCACCTCCACCACCCAGCGGCCGTCGTCACGCCGGGTGGAGAAGTGCACCACCACCCGTGCGCCGGCCTTCGAAGCGGCACGCGTGACGGCGGCGCTGCCCGCGTCCCCGTCCGCGGCCCCGTCCGTTGTCCAGCCGTCCAGCGCCGCGGGCAGCGTCCTCGACGTGTTGACCACCAGGACGTCCCCGGCCCGCAGCAGACCGGGCAGCTCGCGGAACCCGTGATGGGTCACCTCGCCGCTGTCCCGCCGGCCGACCAGCAGGCGTACCCCGTCCCGGCGTCGCGCGGGCACCGCGGCCGACAGCTCCGGCGGCAGCCGAAAGTCCGCCAGGCTCCCGGTGTCCACCCGGTCCGCCTCGGCGTCGCAGGTCTCGCACCTGACCAGGGTCGGTGCCGCCGCGTTCATCGTGCCTCCTCCGGGCCGGCCGGTTCGCCGGCGACGTAGCGACCGCTGCCGGCCGGGCCGTCGAGCAGCCGCAGCAGCGCCGGGGCCACCTGCTCGGGCAGCGGGCGCCGCCCGAAGTCGGGGTCGTCCGGCACCGCCGCCGCGTACAGCCCGGTCCGCAGGTCGCCCGGGTCCACCCACCACACCCGGACCTTCGGTTCCTCCTCGGCCAGCACCGCCGACAGGTGCTCGAGCGCCGCCTTGCTCGCTCCGTACCCGCCCCAGGTCGGATACGCCGCCACGGCCGCGTCCGAGCTGACGTTCAGCACCGCGCCGCCGGCCGCCCTCAGTTCCGGCAGAACCGCCCTGATCAGGGCGAACGGCGCCATGACGTTGGTCTCCAGCGCCTCCCGCAAGCCGTCCTCGGCCAGCTCGGCCAGCGGTATCAGCGGTTCCGCGCCCAGCGCGCTCGCGTTGTTGACCAGCAGGTCCGGGCCCGCGCCGCCGCCCAGCTCCCGGGCCGCCGCGACCAGCTCGGCCCGGTGCTCCGGGCGCGTCACGTCACCGGCGACCGCCCGCACCCGGCCACGTGCCGGCCGCTCCGGCGCCGCGCTTCCGCCGGCCACATCGTCCGCACCTTTGTCCCCTATATAGGGCACATCATGCGATTCGCCCGTTTTGAGGGTTTTCGTATTGTCGGTTCGGTCGCGCTCCAGGTCCCGTACCGCCGCTCGCAGCGTGTCCGCGTCGCGGCCGTCCAGCACCAGATCCCAGCCGCGGCCGGCCAGCTCCTCGGCCAGCGCACGGCCCAGCCCCCGCGACGCGCCCGTGATGATCGCCACCGGCATGGTTCCCGCCTTCCGTCACGGCCCGGCACGGTCGCCGGACCCGATACCGACACCGTAGGAACGCCGCCGCGCCGTCCGCCTCGGGCGGCCGCCGCAACCGGCGCGGGCACTTGGCCCTAGGACGCAGGTACCAGGACGGTCCGTCCCTCGGCGCATACGGGCCGTCACCTGCGCCAGGTACCGTTGAGGGCATGTCCGAACGGACGCCGCGAGGCGGCATCGAAGCGGTCAGCGCCGCGATCGTGGCGATGAACCGCCGGCTGGAAGTACGCGAGGTCCTGCAGACCATCGTGGCCTCCGCCCGGGAACTGCTGGGCGCGCAGTACGCCGCGCTCGGCGTGCCCGACGACCACGGCGGCTTCGCCCAGTTCGTGGTCGACGGCGTCAGCGACGAGGAGTGGAAGGCGATCGGCCCGCTGCCCCGGCAACACGGCGTGCTCGCCGCGATGCTCCACGAGGCCACCCCGCAGCGGCTCACCGACGTACGCGACTTCGAGAGCTTCGCCGGCTGGCCGCGCACCCACCCCGTGATGAAGGCATTCATCGGCATGCCGGTGGCCGACGGCGACGAGATCCTCGGGGCGATCTTCCTCGCGAACAAGAACGTCCCGGCCGAGCGCCCCGGCAGCGCCGACGACGCCGGTCGCCCGGGCGACGAGGGCCGCGAGAGCCGGACGGGCCACCAGGGCGCCGACCGGGGTGCCGACCCGGGCGACGGCGCCGGCAAGGGCTCCGCAGGGGACTTTGCGGACGTGACCTGCCCGGCCGGCTTCACCCAGGACGACGAGGACCTGCTGCGCATCCTCGCCGACCACGCCGCGATCGCCCTCACCAACGCGCGGCTGCACGAACGCAGCCGCGAGCTGACGCTGGTCGGCGAGCGCGCCCGGATCGCCCACGAGCTGCACGACGCGGTCTCCCAGAAGCTGTTCTCACTGCGGCTGACCGCCCAGGCGTCCGTCGCGCTGGTCGACACCGACCCCGGCCGCGCCAAGGAGGAGATCCGGCAGGTCGCCGCGCTCGCCGCCGAGGCCGCCGAGGAACTGCGGGCCGTCGTCGTGGAGTTGCGCCCGGCCGCCCTGGACGAGGACGGGCTCGTGGCCACCCTGGGCACCCAGGCCGACGTCCTGGACCGGGTGCACTCCGCGAGCGTGACCTTCCGCGCCTTCCGGATGCGCGCCCTTCCCGCGCCGCAGGAGGAGGCCCTGCTGCGGGTCGCCCAGGAGGCCACCCACAACGCGCTGCGGCATGCCCGACCCCGGACCGTCGCCGTCACCCTCGAAGGACACGGCAGAGGCGCCAGGCTGCGTATCCGCGACGACGGTCGAGGCTTCGACCCCACCGCCGTCCGCCAGGCCGGCCGCCACCTCGGCCTGGTCTCCATGCGGGACCGCGCCGACGGCGTCGGCGGTTCGCTCAGCGTGCAATCGGAGCCCGGCAAGGGCACCGTCATCGAGATGGAGGTGCCAGGTGGCTGACAAGGTGATCCGGGTGCTGCTCGTGGACGACCACCAGGTGGTCCGCCGCGGTCTGCGGACGTTCCTGGAGGTCCAGGGCGACATCGAGGTGGTCGGCGAGGCCGGCGACGGCGACGAGGGCGTGGCCCGCGCGCTGGAGTTGCGGCCCGACGTGATCCTGATGGACGTCAAGATGCCCGGCACCGACGGCATCGAGGCGCTGCGGTTGCTGCACGAGGCGGAAAGCCCCGCCCGGGTCCTCATCGTGACCAGCTTCACCGAGAAGCGCACCGTGGTCCCCGCCCTGCGGGCCGGCGCCGCCGGTTACGTCTACAAGGACGTCGACCCGATCGCGCTCGCCGACGCGATCCGCTCGGTGCACGCCGGGCACGTCCTGCTCCAGCCCGAGGTGGCCGGGGCCCTGCTCGCCCCGGACCAGCCCGCCGCGGGCACCGGCCGCGGCAACGCGCTGACCGAACGCGAGCGCGAGGTCCTCGGCCTGATCGCCGACGGCCGCTCCAACCGCGAGATCGCCCGCGCGCTGGTGCTCTCCGAGAAGACCGTGAAGACCCACGTGTCGAACATCCTCATGAAGCTCGACCTCGCCGACCGCACCCAGGCGGCCCTGTGGGCCGTGCGCAACGGCGTGGGCGACTGACGACGCACGCCGAGCACCCGCACGCCGGGCACCCGCCCGGCGCGGACCTGGACAGCGCGGACCTGGACAGCACGGACCTGGACGGTCACCTGGCGCGCGGGACCCGTCGGCGCGCCCCCGCGGGCGCCGATGCGCCCCACCCGCACACCCGCGCTCGGCGGAGTGAGATTCATACTGTCGGGTGTATGTCTCCCGGGTCGCGCATCCGATGCGGCGGCGATCCGTTCTGCATGGCGTGTCGCGGCGGACGGCCGCGGTGCGTCTCGCAAGGAGGAAGTTCGAAGTGAAGAACCTGAAGAAGGCCGCGACCATCACCCTCGTGGCGGGCGGCCTCATCGCCGCCGGCGCCGGTGCGGCCTCGGCCGACTCGGGCGCGCACGGTGCCGCCGTGAAGTCCCCGGGCGTGGTCTCCGGCAACGTCGTGCAGGTTCCGGTGCACGTCCCGGCCAACGTGGTCGGCAACACGGTCAACGTGATCGGCCTGCTCAACCCGGCCTTCGGCAACACCGGCGTCAACCTGTGACACCGGCCGCCGCCTGAACCTCGGGCGGCCCCGCGCGGGCCCCGCGGCCGACGTCCCGTACGTCGCTGCGAGGCCCGCGCGGCTGTCGGGAGCGGTACGACCCGCGGCCGACCGGCGCCCGGCCGGGTGCCCACGGCTCCGGTGAGCAGTGGCGAGCCGCGGCGATCCGCCCGCGGGCCGGGTGCGGGCCGACAGAGTTCCGACGGCCCGACCCTGACCTCGCCCCTGACCCCGACACCGGCCTCGCGCTACGGCCGGCGCCGCTCCGCCTCCTCCACGTACGCGTTGTACGCCGCGACCTGCGCGCGCCGCGCGGTCCGCTCCACCGGCCGCAGCAACTCCGCCCGGGTCGCGATCTGCGACGCGCTCACCGCGCCGCCGTGCCCGTCGGACGCTATCGACACCAGCGCCGCCACCCGCTGCGCCAGCTCCAACACCCTTACCGCGCGCGGCGGGTAGCCCGGCGCGAGCACCTCCCGGCCGCGCTCGGCCCGCGCCCGGTACGCCTCCAGCGCCGCCTGGGCGGCCGGACCCGCGCCGGCCACGTCGAGCTGTGCCAGCGCGTCGGTGGCGTCGCGCAGCGCCTCGGCCAGCTCCCGCTCCGCCTCGCCGAGCGAGGGCACGTCGGCCGGCGGGGCGTCCCGTACCGGCAGGCACTGCCACTCCACGTCCACGTGCAGGTCGCCGGCCGGCCCGGCCTCGTAGACCTCCGGCACCAGGCCGAGCGAGACCGCGCCCACCGTCAGCACCGCCTCACCGGCCGCCATCGCGCGGGCGTTGAACTCGGGCGGACCGGCCAGCCCGAGCGGGTGCCCCGACACCGGCAGCGCCAACCGCAGCCCGGTGACGCCGAGCGCCCGGAGTCTGCCCAGACCCAGGGTGAGCCCGACCGGGGCCGGTTCGCCCGGCAGCCCGACGACGCGGTGCACCGCGTCGTCGGCCGAGATCCGCTGAGCAACGTCATCAGGGGCGGCAAGTCCGGCAAGCAGGGCATTTCCCCACGCCGCCAGCCGTCCTGAACGAGGTTCATCAAGCATGCCCCCAGCCTATGGACTGGACCGGTCGTGTGGTGGCGTAAGTTTTCCCCGGGGGTTGTTCCTTCCGGCCCGTGCCGATCCCGGCACACCGACATGCCGAGACTGCCGAGATGCAATGGGAGACAACGCGCTCATGAGCGATGTACTGGAGCTGGTGGACGTATCCGTGGTCCGCGACGGACGGGCTCTGGTCGAAGGGGTCTCCTGGACGGTGGCCGAGGGGGAGCGCTGGGTCATCCTCGGCCCCAACGGCGCGGGCAAGACCACTCTGCTGAACGTCGCGTCCAGCTACCTCTTCCCGAGCGCGGGCACCGTGCAGATCCTCGGCGAGAAGCTCGGCAGCGTCGATGTCTTCGATCTGCGGCCGCGGATCGGCGTGGCCGGCGCCGCCATGGCGGAGAAGATGCCGCGCCGCCAGACCGTCCTGGAGACCGTGCTCACCGCCGCCTACGGGATGACCGCCACCTGGAACGAGGGGTACGAGCAGGTCGACGAGGAGCGGGCCCGCGCCTTCCTCGACCGGCTCGGCATGACCGACTTCCTCGACCGGAAGTTCGGCACCCTGTCCGAGGGCGAGCGCAAGCGCACCCTGATCGCCCGCGCGATGATGGTCGACCCCGAGCTGCTGCTGCTCGACGAGCCCGCGGCCGGACTCGACCTCGGCGGGCGCGAGGACCTGGTACGGCGGCTCGGCCGGCTCGCCCGCGACCCGATCGCACCCTCCATGATCATGGTGACCCACCACGTCGAGGAGATCGCCCCCGGCTTCACGCACGTGCTGATGATCCGCCAGGGCAAGGTGGTTGCCGCCGGCCCGCTCGAGACCGAGCTCAGCTCCCGCAACCTGTCCCACTGCTTCGGGCTCCCGCTCGTGGTCGAGCGCCGCGGCGATCGCTGGACCGCCGCCGGGCTGCCGCTGAAGTAGGACTGCCCGAGGCAGGCCACGAAAGCAGGACACCGAAGCGGGCTCCCGGCGCAGTCATCTCGCCTGCGCACTGCCGCAACTGGGCCTCGTACGCCTACGATTGACGTCGTGGACGCATGGGTGTGGTGGTTGGTGGCCGCGGTGGGGCTGGGCATCCCGCTGGTGATCACGGCGATGCCCGAATTCGGCATGTTCGCGGTCGGGGCGGTGGGCGGGGCCGTCACCGCGGGAGTCGGCGGTGGCATCGTCGCCCAGGTCGTCGTCTTCGTCGTGGTCTCTGTGGCGTTGCTCGTCTTCGTCCGGCCGATCGCCTACCGCAACCGCCAACGGCCCGAGCAGCGCAGCGGCGTGGACGCGCTCAAGGGCAAGCGGGCCGTCGTGCTCGAACGGGTCGACGACGGGGCGGGCGGGCGGATCAAGCTCGCCGGGGAGATCTGGTCGGCCCGCGC
>NZ_JACEGK010000360.1:0-8198 GCF_056859195.1 Streptomyces sp. NH27 | reverse complement strand
CCACGGGGGAGCGCGGGACACGCAAAGGGCGGAGCACGGGCCACCGAGGTCCGACGTCGTGCTGTTCCAACGTTGCAAAGATTGGCGCCAACCGGCATGACAGCACTTGAGGTTGGGCCTGTCCATACCCCGCGCAGAAGTAGCCCCGGACGTTCAAACTGTGATCAGGCGCCCCATCAGCATCACCGCACGTCCGCGAGGCCGCGGTCGTGATGCGCGGCGAACGGCCGCCCGGCGGTTTACAACGTGGGCAAAAGGCGTGCCCGCACGGCCGCCGGGCGACTTCCCCTCCTCGTCGGTCGTGCGGCCACGCCCGTAGCGGGCCACCGCCCGTCGGTCCGCCGCCCGCTGTCCGCACCCGCTGCTGCGACCTTCGCCGGGGGCGGGGCGGGCGTTCGCACCGTCCCGTTGACAAGCATCGGGCCCACCCCTTTTGCTTGCCCATGTCGCCCGGCTCCGGGGCCGGGCGCGGCAAATAATCAGGACTATCCATTTGCGGTGCGGACGGCGTATAGTTTGACAACGTTGTCACGCGGACGCCCACGGCGGCGCGTGCCCCGGTTGGACGCTGCCCTCATGACCCGTGGGCGGGGCCGATGTCAGGCGGCTCCGCCCACGCTTTTCCCGGTGGTCCCCGGTGGTCCCCGGTGGTCCCCGGTGGTCCCCGGTGGTCCCCGGTGGTCCCCGGTCGATCCACCATGCCCCGGCGGGACGGTATGACGTCGGTGAGTGGGCCGGGGGCGCGGAGGCCGGTCGTGTCGCTACTGCTTGTCGCGCGCGGCGGACCGTTCGGCGATCTCGGTCTTGATCGTCTCAAGCAACTCGTCCCACGTGAAGCCGAGGTTGCGCAGGATCTGTGCGGCGGGGCTCTCCTCGGCGCGGATCAGGCCCAGCAGCGTGTGTTCCGTGCCGACCCAGTCGTGGCCGAGGTCGGCCGACGCGCGGCGGGCCTGCTCGATGGCCTCCTTGCTCTCCGGTCGGAACGCGATGTGACCCCGTAGTGCCTTCTCCCCGGCCGGCGGCATTGCTTCCTCGATTGCGTCGCGGATGTGTTGTTCCGACTCGGCTTTTGCGATCAGCACCTCGTATGCCAGGCCCCGCGGTTCGCCGAGCAGGCCGAGCAGGAGGTGTTCGGTGCCGATGGAGTCGTGCTTGTGGGTTCGGGCGGCCTCCTGCGCCAGCACGATGCTGTGCCGGTTCAGGTCGGTGTACCGCTCGAACGGGCCGGATGCGTGACGTTGCTGGGCGGCCTGCTTGGACACCCCGATGGCGTCGCCGATCTCGGTCCATGACGCGCCGGTCCGCTTGGCGTTGCTGACGTAGTGGTCGATGAGCTGGTCGCCGAGGTCGGACAGGGTCTGGGCGCGCAGTCGCGCCTCGCTGATGCGGGCCAGTTCGTTGGCGCCGGGCAGTTCATCGTCGAGACGGGCGATCAGGTCGGCGAGGCTGATGTCGAGTGGACTCATGCGTCAAGATTAAGTTGACGATCCGGAATCGTCAACTTCTAATTGACGATCGCTTCTGGTTGCCGCCGCGGCTTCGTGCGACCGGTCGTCCTGCCGCTCGCGCCGTCCCCGGCGGACTTCGAGCGCCGGGCAGACGCCGATCCGTAGGCGTTCCCAGGCGATCCGTACGGGCACGCGACGTTCGCCGCATACCGCGAACAGTCGCTGATCGCTGGTGGATCGAGCCGTACGGGCCGCGGTCCACGGCTCCTGCGATCCGCTGGACTGCGGTCGGGCCGTCCAGCCGTCCCGCCGGTCGGGCCGGACGCCGACCGCTACCTCGCCGAACTGCCGTGCGACACCGCTCTGGTGCGGCCACCCAGTCACCGCTGACGCTCCCCTGCCGACGGCGCTACGTCCCGGACTCCGCCCGGTGACCGACGTCCGCCCCGGTGCGCGGGCCGAATTCGGCGGCGAGGGTGTCTCGTAGCGAGTCGCGCGGTGGCCCGAGGGCCGCTTCGGGGTGTTGCCGCGTGGGGGCGACACAGGCGGCGTGCCCATCCGGGCGGACCAGGACGGCGGTGGCGCCGGGCAGCGCGCCGGGTGGGGTGACGGCCGGGGTGACGCGGTCGGACCAGCCGGCGGCAGCCTCGCGCAGCGGTCCGGCGAGCGCGCCCGGTGCCAGCAGCAGCACACCGCGCCCGGTGCGGGCGAGCAGGTCGAACAAGCCTGCCGGGGCCGCGGCCACGTCGGGGACGGTGCGGCCCTCCCAGGCGTGACCGGACGGGTGCCGTACCGGATACCAGGTGCCGACCGCGGTGATCGTCTCGGCGAGCGGTCCGGCCGTCGCCGGGGCGGTGGCGAGTTCGGCGAGCAGGGCCCGTACCGGCGCCAACTCCTCTTCGTCCCGGCCGAGTACGGCCTGCGCGCGGGTGTCGCGCAGCAACCGGGCGCCGGCGGCGTGGCGTTCGGCGTGGTACGCGTCGAGGACGCGCTCGTGGGACGGGCCTCGGGCGGCGAGCGCGAGCCGCCAGCCGAGGGCCATCGCGTCGTCGATGGCGGCGTTGACGCCGATCGCGCCGGCCGGGGGGTGGATGTGCGCGGCGTCCCCGGCGAGGAACACCCGCCCGTGCCGCAGGCGTTCGGCCAGCCGCGCGGCGTCGCCGAACCGGGTGAGCCACCGGGCCTGCGCGATCACGGCGGGCCGGCCGAGCGCGCGGTCCACCGCCGCCTGGAAGCGGGGGAGCGTGACCGGGTCGTCGCGGTCGGCGGGCGGCTCGGGGTCCGCGGTGATCAGCCGTACGTATCCGGGGCGCGGGATGGCGAAGACGGCGCCGCCCGGTCCGGTGGTCACGCCGAACGGCAGGTCGGCACCGTCGGCGAGGACGACGTCGCCCAGCAGCGTGAACCGGCGCGACGGTGTGCCGGGGAACGCGATGCCCGCGAGCCGGCGGACCGTGCTGCGACCGCCGTCGCAACCCGCGAGCCGGTCGCACCGCCAAGTCGCCGGGCCGTCCGGGGTCGTGGTCTCGACGGTCACGCCGTCGTCGTCCTGCCGAAGGCCGGTGACGCGGTGGCCGCGCAGGATCGGCACGCCGAGTTCCGCGGCCCGGTCGGCGAGCAGTTCCTCGACGCGGGTCTGCGGTATGCCCAGGACGTACGCGTGCCGGCAGTCCATCGCGGCGAGGTCGAGCCGGGCGCCGCCGACGAACATCGTGGACGTGACGACCGGCCCCTCGGCGAGGACGCGGTCCACCAGACCGCGCCGGTCGAGGAGTTCGAGACTGCGGGCGTTGAGATTGAAGCCCGGGCAGAACGGCGGTGGCGTCGCGTCCCGTTCGAGCACGGTCACGGGCACCCCGGCCAGGGCCAGTTCGCAGGCCACGGTCAGTCCGGCCGGGCCGGCGCCCACGACGAGTACTCCGGTGCGCGACATCGGCCCCTGGGCCGCCGGCACTTGATGGGCCTCATGCATCCGGTGCCACCTCCGGCCACTCCAGGGTGCCGTCCTGGATCTCGGCGGCGACGCGCTCGACCCAGGCGAGTTCGGCGCGGGCGATCGCCTGGGCGTACTCGGCTTCGATGACGAACAGGCGTGGCGCACCGTGTTCTTCGCGGGCGGCGCGGTGTGCGGCCTCGCGCGCGTCCACCTGGGCGCGGAGCGCGGTGGCCCGGGCCCGCAGCGCGTCGGCCGCGCGTTCGGGTCCGAGGGCGCCGAGGTAGCTGACGGCGGACAGGAACCGGGGGAACTCCTGGACCGGTTCGCGGATCAGCTCGTCGAGCCACTCGGTGAAGTGCCCGCGGCCTTGCGGGGTGTGGCGGTAGACCGTGCGGGCCGGGCGGGCGCCGATCTGTTCGGTGCCGTCGGCCTCGATCCAGCCGTCGCGGACGAGGGCGCGCACGGTGTCGTAGAGCGAACCGGTGGTCAGCTTGAAGTACTGGTCCAGTTGTCGTGCGCGCAGTTCCACCGCCATCGCGTGCGGATGCATCGGCTGTTCCAGCAAAAGCCCCAGCAGTGCCAGGGCCAGCGGGTTCGCCGGTCGTTTGGCCGACATCTCGTCCCTCCCCGTCTCCGTCGCGCCTGCCAGTCGGCGGCCACGGACTTGATCGGTCACGATTGGTCGTCACCTACTAGTCGGAACCGAGTATAGGCATGGCTTCGGTTGAAGACGCGCCTGCCCGCACGCGGAGCTTGCGGGAATCCGATGGCCGTCGTCATGGGGTCCGCCACCCTGCGGGCGTGACGTACGGGGGAGCGGTCAGCCGAACTGGCGGAAGTGGCTGCGGCGTCCGTCGTGGTCGAAGACGCCCATGATCTCGGCCGGGCCGCCGTGCGCGCCGAAGGCGTGCGGGACCATCGTGGAGAACTCGGCGGCCTGGCCCGACTCCACGATGATCGTGCGCTCGCCGAGCAGGAGCATGAGGGTCCCGGACAGGACGGTGAACCAGTCCCGGCCCGGGTGGACCCGCAGGACGTCGGTGCCGCGCTGGACCGGGCGGGTGATCCGCATCTTCGCGACCGTGCTGCCGTTCGCGCCCGGATCGCGGCTGAGCATCCAGGTGGTGATGCCCCGGTCCGAGTTGTGCTGCGGCCTGATCACCACGTCGCCGTCGCCGGCGGACTCCACCAGCATGTCGATGCTGGCCCCCAACGCCCTCGCGATCGCGTCGAGTTGCTCCAGGCTGATCCGTCGGTGCCCGGTCTCGATCCGGCTCAGGGTGGACGGGCTCAGCTCGCAACGCGCGGCGAGGTCGTCGAGCGACCAGCCCAGGGACGTCCGCAACCCCCTGATTCGCTGTCGTACGAGTACGTCGAGCCCGTCACCGTCTTGCGCCATACGCAAGAGGATATGTCGTCCCCGCAATTCGTACGTAGGGTCGGCGGCATGGCAGACCACCAGCACCCCGAAAGCCACCGAGACCAGCACCGCCACGCGGACCCGCACGCGCACGGCCACCATGCCGACGGCGGTGCGGGCGGCGCGGACGGCGGGGCCGACGAAGCCGCCCTCGCCGACATGCTCGACCTCGACGCCGAGGTCCTCGCCGCGCACCTGTCCGACGTCACCGCCTGGATCGCCGGGTTCGCCGAATCCGCCGCGCCCGCCGGCGCCTCCGCGGCTGTCCGCCGCATCGTCGACGTGGGCAGCGGCACCGGTGCCGGCACCTTCGCCCTGCTGCGGCGGTTCGACGGCGCCGAGGTCACCGCGTTCGACCGCTCCCCCTACATGCTGGGGCGGTTGCGGGACCGGGCCCGCGAACTCGGCGTGGCCGACCGGATCCGTACGGTCGAGGCCGACCTCGACGAGAAGTGGCCGGCCGCCGGTCCCGCCGACCTGGTGTGGGCGTCGGCGTCCCTGCACCACATGGCCGATCCCGGCCGCGCCCTCGCCGAGGCCGCGGCCCTGCTCCGCCCCGGCGGCCTGCTCGCGGTCGTCGAGCTGGACTCCTTCCCGTGCTTCCTGCCCGACGACATCGGCCTCGGCCGGCCCGGCCTGGAAGCGCGCTGCCGGACGGCGATGGACGAGCGCCGGGCCCACGACGTGCCGCACATGGGCGACGACTGGGGCGCCCGCCTGACCGCGGCCGGCTTCCACGTCCGCGCCGAACGGCAGTTCGCCATCGACCTGCTGCCGCCGCTCCCCGCCGCCACCGGCCGCTACGCCCACTCCGTGCTCGGCCGCACCCGCGACCACCTCGACGGCGCGCTCGACGCCGACGACCTCGCCGTACTCGCCACGCTCCTCGACGGCGACGGCCCCGACGCGCTCCTGCACCGGACCGACCTCACCGTCCGCACCACCCGCGCGGTCTGGGTGGCGGAACGCAACCAGGCCCCCGTCCCGGCGGCCTGACCGGATTGTCGGCAGCCGCCGCTACGATCCCGGTGGCGGGTCGCTCGGCCTGCGGTGGGGGCAGGGGCGACATGGCGGCGGGCGTGGGTTCGGGCGGGGAGCGCCGGGGAGTGCCGAACCGGGGGTGCCGGACGCTGGTATTGAATGCATCAAATCGGATCGCGGCCGGCCTGATCGTCCGTACCCACCGCGCTTGCTGCGGGTATGCGTGCCTACGTCCGGCGCGAGGCTTGACGTCTGCCGAGGCCAGCCCTAGGGTCGGCGACGTGGGTTGAATAGTTTCAATCGGTCGACGTGCGACGCGGGAGGCACGCCGTGAACCCGTCGGGGCCCGCCGCGGCCCGGCTGTCGGCACCGGATCCGGCTGTGGCCGCCCGCTGGTGCAGCGGGGCCGAGTGAACTGTTTCAATGGGGAAACCTCCGACCCGTTCAGTACATTGCGGTCCGGCGGTGCGGAGAGCCCCTTTGAGGAGAACATGGTGCGAATGGTCGGGATCAAGGACGTGGCGCGGCAGGCCGGCGTGTCGGTGGGCACGGTGTCCAACGTGATCAACCGTCCCGACCTGGTCTCCGAGGAGACCAGGGACCGCGTGCAGAGCGTCATCAAGCAACTCGGCTATGTCCGCAGCGAGTCGGCCCGCCAGTTGCGGGCCGGCCAGAGCCGGATCATGGCGCTGCTCGTCCTCGACATGGGCAACCCGTTCTTCGTGGACGTCGCGCGCGGTGCGGAGTCCGCGGCCCGCGAGGCCGGTCTGGGCGTGATGCTCTGCAACAGCGGCCAGAGTGCCTCCGAGGAGGCGACGTACGTCTCGCTCTTCGCGGAACAGCGGGTGCGCGGGGTGCTGCTCACCCCGGCCGACCCGACCGGCGCCAGCCTGGACCTGCTGCGGCAGCAGAATGTGCCGTTCGTCCTGGTGGACCGGGGTGCCGGCGAGGCCGACGAGGGCTGCTCGGTGTCGGTCGACGACACGATCGGGGGCGCGCTGGCCGGCCGCCACCTGGTGTCGGCCGGGCACCGCACCATTGCCTACATCAGCGGGCCGCCGCACCTCCAGCAGGTCAAGGACCGCCGGGCCGGCATGCTCCAGGCCCTCGCCGAGGCGGGACTCGGCCCCGAGGCGCTGCTGGAGATCCCCGCCCAACGGCTTGACGTCGCCGCCGGCCGCGACGCCGCCTCCCGGCTGCTCGGCCTCGCGCAGCGCCCCACCGCGGTGTTCTGCGCGAACGACCTGCTCGCCCTCGGCGTCCTCCAGGTCGTCTACGCCGCCGGCATCGCGGTCCCGCGCGACCTGGCGATCGTCGGCTATGACGACATCGAGTTCGCCGCGGCCGCCGTGGTCCCTCTCACCTCCGTACGGCAGCCGGCCGCCGAGATGGGCCGCATGGCCGCGGAACTCCTGCTGGAGGAGACCGGCCCCCGTGCGGCCCAGCACCAGCACCAACGCGCCGTTCTGCTACCCGAGTTGGTGGTCCGCGGCTCCAGCCTGCCGGTGCGGTGACAGGGCGCGGCAACTCCTCGGTCGGCGCGCGCGGGGTGGGGTGCATGTGCCGGTGCCGTCGCGTCGCGGCCGCTGGGTGAAGGCGGGCCCGGACAGCGGAATCCAGGACGTGGCCGTCCTGATCCTGGAGTGGCTCGGCGAGCAGGCCGTTGGCGCCGGACTGCGCCTTGACGCCGACCGGCTGCGGGAAGGCCGTCCGGCCTGGACGTTCTTCGCGAGCGGCGGCCCGCTCGACCACGGCATGCGCGCCGACGGCGACACGGTGGAGCGCTGCCTGTGGTCGGCCGTCGAGCAGTTGCGTGAGTTCGGACTCGACGTGCCCTTCTGACCGGGCGGATGACGTGGCAGGTCGGGTGGAGATGAGGAAGGCAGGGCAGGATACTATCGGCAGAGAGATTTGAACTCGTTCAAATAGGGGGACATGCCATGTCCGGATCGATCGCGCCCGACCTCACCGACACGCCCGCCGTCGCCCTCGGCCCGACCTCGCTCGTGCTCGGCATCCTCGCCGCCGCAGGCGCGTGGGCGCCCTTCCTCGCGTTGGGCGGACTCCCGTGGGGGATCATGGCGCTCCCCGGCGCGATCATCACCGGCGGGCTCGCCGTCACCTTCGGCGCCGCGGGAATCCGCTACGCCCGCCGCGGCATCGGCCGGCTGTGGGTCGCCCTTGCCGGAACTGCCCTCGGCGCCCTCGGACTTGCCGGCGTCGTCATCCTCATCGGGGCGCTCGGCGCGTAGCGAGCCCGGCCCGGTGGGGAGGGCCGTCGCGTGACGCCGCCGGGCGGATCGGGTGGCGGGATCGGGCGGGCCGGCGAGGTGGCGCGTCAGGCGGCGCGTCAGGCGGAGGTGCGGGCGAAGAGGGCAGTGGGGTGCGGGGCGGTGCCGTCGGTGGTGGGGGC
>NZ_JACEGK010000359.1:0-8204 GCF_056859195.1 Streptomyces sp. NH27 | reverse complement strand
GGCCAGCACCCCCGCCGCGACCTCGGCGAGGTCGAAGTCCTCCCGCCGCCGCACCCCGCGCTCCCCGGTGGCCAGCGTGAACAGGGCCTCCATCAGGCGGGCTTGCTGCGCGCCGAGCAACAGGGCCTGCTCGCACGCGGCCCGCAGCGTCACCGCGTCGGCGTCCGGATCGGCCAGGGCGACCTGGAGCAGGGTGCGTTCGGCGGCGAGCGGCGTGCGCAACTCGTGCGAGGCGTTCGCGACGAAGTGCCGCTGCGCGGTGAACGACGCCTCCAGCCGCGCGAACAGGTCGTCCAGGGTCCGTCCGAGCTGCGTGAACTCGTCGCCCGAGCTGCGGATGGCGAGCCGCCGCCCGAGGCTGGCCGCGGACATCTCCCCGGCGGTCGCGGTGATCGTGCGCAGCGGCCGCAGCAGCCAGCCCGACAGCAGCCAGCCCAGCCCCACCGACAACGCCACCAGCGCCACGAGCGCGATCACCGACCCGGTGACGTAACGCTCCATGTCCCGCCCGCGCTGCGTCTCGGCGAGCGAGGGCCGGCCGCCGCCCAGGATCGGGAGCACGGGCCTGGCGTCGTCCGGAAACGGCGGGACGTCCGGGCCCGGCGCCTTGACGGCCGAGGACGATCCCACGAACAGGCTCGGGATGGCGAGCAGCAGCACCCCGGAGACGAGGAAGAGGGCGCCGTAGAGCGCGGCGAGCCGCATCCGGAGGGTACGGGGCCGTGGCAGCAGCCGGGTCACCCGCCGTGGCCGGCCGACCGGCGCGGCCGTCCGTGTGGCGTTCACGACTCCTCGATCCGGTAGCCGCCCTCGCGGACGGTCCCGATCACCGGCGGGTCGCCGAGCTTCAACCGCAGCCGCCGCACCGTGGTCTTCACGGTGGTGGTGAAGGGATCGACCGCCTCGTCCCAGACCCGGTCGAGCAGTTCCTCCGCGGAGACGGCGGCGCCACGGGCGCCGAGCAGGCACTCCAGGACCGCGAACTCCTTGGGGCTCAGGTCGAGTCGGCGCCCGGCGCGGAAGGCGGTACGGCGGTTCGGGTCGAGCAGTACCCCGCCGCCGGACAGCACCGGTGGTAGCGCGGGCGTCGAGCGGCGGCCCAACGCCCGTACCCGGGCGACCAGTTCGGCGAAGTCGAACGGCTTGGGGAGGTAGTCGTCGGCGCCCAGCGAGAGCCCGTCCACCCGGTCGCTGACGGCCGCCGCCGCAGTCAGCATCAGCACCCGGCTCGGCGCCGGCCCCGCCGCCAGGCCCCGGCAGATCTCGTCCCCGTGCACCCCGGGCAGGTCGCGGTCCAGGACGACCACGTCGTAGCGGGTCACGGCGAGCCGTTCCAGCGCCTGCGTGCCGTCCAGCGCCACGTCCACCGCCATGCCCTCGCGGCGCAGCCCGGTCGCCAGCGCCGTCGCCAGCACCTCGAAGTCCTCGACCACCAGCACTCTCATGGCTCCACGATGCCAGCCGCCCGGTGACAGCGAGGTGACGGCGGCCGTCACCGTGCCGGCACCGCCCGCGCCGTAGAACCGGTGCCGACAGCGCGGGTACGTCGCCGGACGGCGGTGGCGGCCGCGCGCACGGAGGGAGGCACGTCGCCATGGGCGAGGTGGGAGTGGCCGTCAGGGCCCTGCGCAAGCGATACGGGCCGACCGCGGCCCTGGACGGAATGGACTTCACCGTCGAGGCGGGCCGGGTCACGGGCTTCGTCGGGCCGAACGGCGCCGGCAAGTCGACCACGATGCGGGTGGTGCTCGGCCTGGACACCGCGGACGAGGGCACCGCCCTGATCGGCGGCAGGCCGTACCGCGCGCTGCGCCGGCCGATGACGCACATCGGCGCGCTGCTGGACGCCGCCGCGCTCCAGCCGGGCCGCCGTGCCCGCGACCACCTGATGTGGCTGGCGCGCTCGCAGGGCATCGGTGCGCGCCGGGTGGACGAGGTGATCGGACAGGTCGGGCTCGCCGCGGTCGCGGGCCGACGCGCGGGCGGCTTCTCGTTGGGCATGCGGCAGCGCCTGGGCATCGCGGCGGCGCTGCTGGGCGACCCCGCCGTGCTGATGATGGACGAGCCGTTCAACGGCATGGACCCCGAGGGCATCGTCTGGCTGCGCGGCCTGCTGCACGCGCTGGCCGGGCAGGGCCGGGCGGTGCTGATCTCCACCCACCTGATGAGCGAGCTCCAGGACACCGCGAGCCATGTGGTGGTGGTCGGCCGCGGCCGGGTCGTCGCGGACACGCCGGTGGCCGAACTCCTCGCCGCCGCCTCGGCCGGCGGCCACGTCACGCTGCACACGCCGCGGCCGGACCGGGCCGCCGACGTCCTCACCGCGGCGGGCGGCACCACTGTCCCGGCCGGTACGGGCGCGCTGCACGTCTCCGGGCTGCCGGCCGAGGACGTCGTCGCCCACCTCACCCGCGGCGCCGTCCCCTTCACCGAAGTCACCGCGCACCGGGCCACGTTGGAGGACGCGTACATGCGACTGACCAGGGACCAGGTCGAGTTCGCCGGGACGGACCCGGGCGGCGGTCAGGACCCGGGCGGCGGTTCGGACGTACGCGGCGTTCAGGACGTACGCGGCGCGGGCGAGGGGGAGCAGGCGTGAACGGCTTCCTGCTGACCGTCCGCGCCGAGTGGACGAAGCTGCGCACCGTACGGGGCTGGGTGCTCGCCCTCGTGGCCGCGCTCGTCGTGGTCGTGGCCATCGGCTACGCCTCGGCCGACGCGACCCGGTCCGGCGGCTGCGCGGGCATGAAGGTGTGCGGGCCGCCGAAGGGGCCGGGTGGGGTGGCCGTCGTCGACGCCTTCACCTTCGTGCACCAGCCGTTGGGCAGTGACGGCACCCTGACCGCCCGGATCACTTCGATGACCGGGCGGATCGCGGCAATGCCCGGCGAGACCGGCGCCCCCGACCTGGAGGCGTGGGCCAAGGCGGGCCTGATCGTGAAGGCGGGCACCGCACAGGGCAGCAGCTACGCGGCGGTCATGGTGACCGGCGGCCACGGGGTGCGCATGCAGAGCGACTTCACCCACGACACGGCGGGCCCCGAGGTCGCCGCGCCCTCCGCCGGCGCCCCGCGCTGGCTGCGGCTGACCCGCGCGGGCAGCACGCTGACCGGCGCCACCTCGCCCGACGGCACCCACTGGACGAAGGTCGGCACCGCGACCCTGCCCGACCTGCCCACGATCGCCCAAGTCGGCCTCTTCGTCACCTCCTCGGACCACCTAGAGGTCGACCGGCACGCCCTCGGCAGCAGCGCGACGAGCGCACCCACCCGCGCCACGGCCGCGTTCGACCGCGTCGAGCTGAGCGGCGGCGGCAACGGCAGCAACAGCGGCAACAGCGGCAACAGCGGCGACGGCGAAAGCGGCAACAGCGGCAGCAACGGCTCGCAGCCGTCCGACCGTTGGCAGACCACCGGCGTCGGCGGTGACCCGCATGTCGCCGCGCTCTCCGATGCCACCCACCGCACCACGTCCAGCGGCGGCGAGGTCTTCTCCGTCAGCGGCTCCGGCGACATCGCCCCCGCCGTCGGCGGTCAGGTCTTCGGGGCCCGGAGCATCGAGCGCGGGCTGCGCGGCACGTTCACGGGGCTGCTCGTCCTGGTGGTGGTCGGCTCGTCGTTCGTCACCGCCGAGTACCGGCGCGGCCTGATCCGCACCACCCTCGCGGCGCAGCCGCGCCGCGGCCAAGTGCTCGCCGCCAAGGCGGTGGTGGTCGGCGCGGCGGCTTTCGCGGTCGGGCTCACCGCGTCCGTGCTGACACTCGCCCTCACCCTCCACCGGCTGCGCTCCAACGGGGCCTTCATCCTCCCGGCGAGTTTCGGCACCGAGACACGGGTGGCGGTCGGCACCGCCCTGCTGGTCGCGCTGGCCGCGGTCCTCGCGCTGGGCGTCGGCACGATCCTGCGCCGCGCGACCGGCGCGGTCACCGCCGTCGTCGCCGGGGTGGTGCTCCCCTACATCCTCGCGATGAGCGCCCTCCCGGACGCCGCCGCGGACTGGGTGCTGCGGGTGACGCCGGCGGCCGCGTTCGCCATCCAGCAGACGACGGTCCGCTACCACCAGGTCGCCAACGTCTACGCGCCGTCCGACGGTTACTACCCGTTGCCGCCCTGGGCGGGGCTGGCCGTGCTGTGCGGCTGGACCGCGGTCGTGCTCGCCGTCGCGTACGCCCTGCTGCGCAGGAGGGACACGTGAGGACGGTGCCTGCCACGCCCGAACACTCCGCGACACCCGAACTCCCTTCCCTGACAGGTGAATCCGGCGCACCCCGTGACCCTCGCGCACCCGCACCCGCACCCGCACCCGTACCCGCACCCGTACCCGTACCCGTACCCGCACCCGCGCCCGCGCCCGCGCCCCGTTTCGAGTCCTTGCGGGACGCGGTGCGCGCCGAGTGGACGAAGGTGTGGACGGTGCCGGGCACGTGGCCGTTGCTCGGCGCGCTCGTCGTGCTGACCGTCGCGCTGGGCGCGGTGGCGGCGGCGACCGTGTCGTACCACCCCGGCACCGATGCGGCGAAAATCAGCCTGACCGGGGTGCAACTCGGCCAGGCGGTGGCCGCGGTGCTCGGTGCGGCGATGATCGCGGGGGAGCACTCCACGGGAATGCTGAGCAGCACGTTCGCCGCGATGCCGCGCCGGGGCACCGTACTGGCCGCGAAGGCGGCGGTGCTCGCCGCGGTGGTGCTGCCCGCGGCGCTGCTCTCGGCCGGCGGGTCGCTGCTGGCCGGCCGGCTGCTGCTGCCCGCCGCCGCGCGGCCCGCGCTGTCGGCGGCCGACGGTTCCGTGCTGCGCGCGGGCGCCGGCTCGGCCCTGTGCATGGTGCTGGTCGCGCTGCTCGCACTCGGCACCGCCGCCGTCGTACGCGACCCGGGCACGGCGATCGGCACCGTACTCGCGCTGCTCTACCTCTTCCCGATCACGGCCGCGCTGGTGAGCGACCCGCACTGGCAGCGTCACCTCCAGCAGATCGGGCCGGCCAGCGCCGGGCTCGCGGTGCAGACCACGGTGCCGGCCGTGCTGCACACCCAGCCGATCGGGCCGTGGGCCGGGCTCGGGGTGCTCGCCTGCTGGGCGGGCGCCGCGCTGCTCGGCGGCATGGCGGTGCTGCGCGCGCGGGACGCGTAGGAGGCCGTACCGACACCCGTACCGACATCCGCACGGGCGGTCGCACGGGCGGTCGCACGACGGGCGGTCGTACGGTGATACGGCCGCCCGTCGTCACCCAGCGTGAGAACCGACACGGCCGGAAGCCGTACGGCAGGGCATGGTGCGGACGGAGCGGGGCATAAGACCAGCCGCCTTGGCCAATTCCAGACTCCTGAAACACTCGCGGTCTAGACTCTGCCCGCGACGGCTTGTGCGTTTCGTGCCCGGGAGCAGGCCGCACCGATGCCCAATCCCGGAGGGGACACGGACTTTTGATACAGATCGAGTCGATAACCAAGCGGTATCCGGACGGCACCACAGCAGTCGACAACCTGTCGTTGGAGATACCGGACAGCTCAATCACCGTGCTGGTAGGGCCGTCCGGCTGCGGCAAGACCACCACGCTGCGCATGATCAACCGTATGGTGGAGCCCAGTTCGGGCCGCATCCTGCTCGACGGCGCCGACATCCACCAGCAGCCGGTGAACGCGCTGCGCCGGTCGATGGGGTACGTCATCCAGAACGCAGGCCTCTTCCAGCACCGCACCATCCTGGACAACATCGCCACCGTCCCGCGCATGCTCGGCTGGGACAAGAGCCGGGCCCGCAAGCGCGCGTCCGAGCTGATGGCGCGGGTCGGCCTGGACGCCGCGCTCGCCAAGCGCTATCCGTACCAGCTCTCCGGCGGCCAGCAGCAGCGCGTCGGGGTGGCCCGGGCGCTCGCCGCGGACCCGCCGGTGCTGCTGATGGACGAACCGTTCTCCGCGGTGGACCCGATCGTCCGCAAGGTTCTCCAGGAAGAACTCCTGCGTATCCAGCAGGAGTTGGGCAAGACCATCGTCTTCGTCACGCACGACATCGACGAGGCGATCCGGCTCGGCGACATGATCGCGGTGCTGCGGACCGGCGGCAAACTCGCCCAGTTCGCGCCGCCGGACGAACTCCTCTCCCACCCGGCCGACGCCTTCGTCGAGGACTTCCTCGGCACCGACCGCGGGGTGCGGCGACTGTCGTTCTTCACCTCCGCGGGCCTGGAA
This sequence comes from Streptomyces sp. NH27, assembly GCF_056859195.1. Classification (NCBI taxonomy): domain Bacteria; kingdom Bacillati; phylum Actinomycetota; class Actinomycetes; order Kitasatosporales; family Streptomycetaceae; genus Streptomyces; species Streptomyces sp. NH27. The sequence continues at coordinate 2,020 of NZ_JACEGK010000359.1, read as the reverse complement.
CTCACCACCGTGCCCGTCGTCGCGCTCGACGCCACCGCCGCGCAGATCGCCGAGCGGACCACCGCCGACACCCCCTACCTGCTGGTCACCGACGCCGACGGCAAGCCGCTCGGCTGGGCCGAGCCGAAGGATCTCGCGGCCGGCGCCGACAGCGTCCCGACCGCCGAACTGATCAGCTACGGGCGGCCGTTCGAGTTCGGCCGCGAGTCGTTGCGGGACGCGCTGGACTGCGCGGTGCTCTCGCCCACCGGGTGGGCGGTCGCGGTCGACGCCACCGGGCGGGTGGTCGGGGTGACCTCGCAGGCGACGATCGGTGCGGCGATCCGCTCCGCGCACGCGGAGCGCGAGGGCGCCGACAGGGTGGGCGGTGGAAGGAGCGGCCCGGGTGGCCGTGGCTCCGGCGCGGTGCGAGTCGCCCCATGAGCAGCGGCGGCAACGGATTCTTCGACCTTCCCAGCGACCTCCAGCACTCCTACGCCGGACTGATCGGCCTGCACCTGCAGGAGTCGCTGATCCCGGTCGGCATCGGGCTCGCGGTGTCGCTGCCGCTCGCCCAGGCGTGCGTGCGGTTCCGGTGGCTGTATCCGCCGGTGCTGTGGGTCACCACGATCCTCTACGCCATTCCGTCGATCGCGTTCTTCGTCTTCCTGATCGACTACACCGGCGACAGCGCGACCACCGTGATCATCCCGCTGACCATCTACAGCCTGGTGATCCTCCTTCCGTCGATCGTCGACGGCGTCAGATCGGTGCCTCCTGAGACACTGGCGGCCGCCGAGGCGATGGGCTTCAACTCCTTCCAGCGCTACTTCCAGGTGCAACTGCCCATGGCGGTGCCGGCGATCTTCGCCGGGCTGCGGGTGGCGACCGTCTCCAGCATCAGCCTGGTCAGCGTCGGCACGATCATCGGCAACCAGGGCGGCCTCGGCAACCTGCTCGGCGACGCGCTGGCCTACCACCGCTCCAACCTCGCGGTGACGTCGGTGGTGTCCATCGCGGTCCTCGGTGTCGTCATCGACATGCTGCTGATCGGGGTGCGGACGCTGCTCACGCCGTGGATGCCGCGGGGCCGCAAGGCCGCGCGCCGGGCGAGCCTCGCCGCCGCCGTCGAACCCGCCAAGTCCGGTACGAACGGCGGGAACGGCGGGCCCGGCGATGACAACCGCGCCGGCGGCCCGGTCGAGCTGGAAGGCGCGGCCAGGTGAACATCCTCCACTTCATCAACGTCTTCTTCAGCGACGGCGCCCACTGGCACGGCTACGCGGGCATCCCGCACCGCCTTGAAGAGCACCTCGGCTACACCTTCGAGGCGTTGGCCATCGCCGCCGCCATCGCGCTGCCGATCGGCCTGATCACCGGCCACACCGGACGCGGCGGCAACGCCCTCGCGCTGCTCGCCACCGCGGGCCGCGCGCTGCCCAGTTACGGCCTGCTGGTGCTGATGTTCTTCTGGCTCGGCATCGGCCTGGTCCCGGTGATGATCCCGCTGGTCGCCCTCGCGGTACCGCCGATGCTCGTCACCTCCTACGAGGCGATCCGCACGGTGGACCCGGCCCCGGTGGACGCGGCCCGCGGCATGGGCATGGGGCCGATGGCGGTCCTCTTCCAGGTCGAGGTGCCCGCCTCGCTCCCGCTCATCATCAGCGGCATGCGCTCCGCGGCGATCCAGGTCGTCTCCACCGCGGCGATCGCCGCGACCGTCAGCCTCGGCGGCCTCGGCCGTTACATCGTGGACGGGCTCTACCAGCGCAACTACTCGACGGTGGTGGGCGGCGCGACCCTGATCGCCCTGCTCGCGCTGGCCATGGTCGGGCTGATCTGGCTGATCGAGCGCGTCGTCGTCTCCCCGGGAGTGCGGCGCAGCAACTGAGGCTCTGCGCCACGGAGTTCACGGCCGGGGGCCGGTTCGCACCTCACGCGGACCGGCCCTTCGGCTTCCCCGGTGGAACCGCGGGCGGGGCGGTGGACGGGAGTTGAGGCGCGTGGGGCAGGGCGGTTCCGTTACGGTGCGGGGTGGGTG
>NZ_JACEGK010000358.1:0-8212 GCF_056859195.1 Streptomyces sp. NH27 | reverse complement strand
TTCCCGGCCCGTTCCCACCTCGGCGCGAGGGTTCGTACCGGCCTCCGCCCGGGCCCCGCCCCGCCGTTCCGCTGGCGGCCCACCCACCGGCGGGGTAGGACGGTAGTGCGAGGCCGCGATCCGCGGGCAGGCGCACAGCCAAGGACAGCAGCCGGGCCGCAGAAGGGAAGGGTTATCGTGGCACGACCGAAGATCCTCGTGGTGGGCGCGGGCTTCGCCGGCGTGGGGTGCGTACGGCGGCTGGAGCGCAGACTGAGCGCCGACGAGGCGGACGTCGCCCTCGTGACGCCGTTCTCGTACCAGCTCTACCTGCCGCTGCTGCCGCAGGTGGCCTCCGGCATGCTCTCCCCGCAGTCGATCGCGGTGTCGCTGCGCCGCAGTGAGAAGTACCGGACCCGGATCATCCCCGGCGGCGCGATCGGCGTGGACACCAAAGCCAAGGTCTGCGTGGTCCGGAAGATCACCGGCGAGACCGTCGACGAGCCGTACGACTACATCGTGCTGGCGCCCGGCAGCGTCACCCGCACCTTCGACATCCCGGGGCTGGCGGACAACGCGCGGGGCATGAAGACACTCGCCGAGGCCACGTTCGTCCGCGACCACGTCATCTCGCAGCTCGACCTCGCCGACGCCAGCCAGGACGAGGCCGAGCGCACCTCGCGGCTGCAGTTCGTCGTCGTCGGCGGCGGATACGCGGGCACCGAGACCGCCGCCTGCCTCCAGCGCCTGACCAGCAACGCGGCGACCCGCTACCCGCGGCTGGACCCGCGCCAGATCAGGTGGCACCTGATCGACATCGCGCCGAAGCTGATGCCCGAACTCGGCGACAAGCTCGGCCTCAGCGCGCAGAAGATCCTCCGGGACCGCGGCATCGACATCTCGCTCGGCGTGTCCATCGCCAAGGCCGGCCCGGAGGAGGTCACCTTCACCGACGGCCGCGTGCTGCCCTGCCGCACCCTGATCTGGACCGCCGGCGTCGTCGCGAGCCCGCTGATCGCCACGCTCGACGCGGAGACGGTACGCGGCCGCCTGGCGGTGAGCGCCCAGATGTCGGTACCCGGGCGCTCCGGGGTCTTCGCCCTCGGCGACGCCGCCGCCGTACCCGACCTCACGAAGGACGACGAGACCGCGGTCTGCCCGCCCACCGCCCAACACGCCATGCGCCAGGGCCGCAAGGCCGCCGACAACGTCATCGCGTCCCTGCGCGGTCAGCCGCTCCAGCCCTACATGCACAAGGACCTCGGCCTCGTCGTGGACCTCGGCGGCCGGGACGCCGTCTCCAAGCCGCTCGGCGTGGAACTGCGCGGCCTGCCCGCCCAGGCCGTCGCCCGCGGCTACCACTGGTCCGCGCTGCGCACCAATGTGGCCAAGACCCGCGTGCTCACCAACTGGCTGCTCAACGCAGTCGCCGGGGACGACTTCGTGCGCACCGGCTTGCTGTCCCGCACACCGGCCGCGTTGCGCGACTTCGAGTACACCGATGCCTACATGACACCGGAGCAGGTCCGTGAGCACACCGCAGCCGCGCACGTGCAGCTGAAGTGACCGGCGCCAGGGCGGCGTGACGGCGCGGACACCGGTACGGGTACGGATACCGGTACGGGCACGGGCGCGGATGGGATGGCGTACGTGACCGGCCCGGGTCCGCGCGGTCCCCGCCAGGTGGCATGATCGGAGCGTGGCAGACCGCATCACCGCCGCTTGTGACGGCGCGTCCAAAGGAAATCCGGGTCCGGCCGGCTGGGCCTGGGTCATGGCAGACGGCTCGGGCGAGCCCGAGCAGTGGGAGGCGGGGCCGTTGGGTACCGCGACCAACAACGTCGCCGAACTCACCGCCCTGGAACGGCTGTTGACCGCCGTCGATGCCGCGGTGCCGCTGGAGATCCGGATGGACTCCCAGTACGCCATGAAGGCCGTCACCACCTGGCTGCCGGGCTGGAAGCGCAACGGCTGGAAGAACTCCGCCGGCAAGCCCGTGGCCAACCAGGAGTTGGTGGTCCGCATCGATGCCCTCCTCACCGGCCGTACCGTCGAGTTCCGTTACGTGCCCGCGCACCAGGTCGACGGCGACCGGCTCAACGACTTCGCCGACCGCGCCGCCAGCCAGGCCGCCGTCGCCCAGCAGTCCGCGGGCAGCGCCCAGGGTTCCCCGGAGCCGCCCCCCGCGCCCGCGAGCAGCCGCAAGCCGGCCAAGGGTGCCGCCCGGTCCGGCACGCGCGGCGCGCTGGGCGCCGCCGACCCGGCCGGTGGCGGGCAGGTGCGCACCTTGAAGGCGAAGTACCCCGGCCGGTGCCGCTGCGGCCGCCCCTACGCCGCGGGCGAGCCGATCACGAAGAACCCGGACGGCTGGGGCCACCCGGAGTGCCGCTGACCTCGTCGGAGCCGGCGCCGGAGCCGCCGGGGCCGACCGGGTCCGTCCCGGCCTCCGTCGCCGCCGTCTCCGGCTCGGCCGTCGCCGGCGTCGGTTCAGCCGCGGGCGCGGGACGCGCCCTCGGGTCCCGGTAGCGCAGCAGCAGCATCGCCGCGTCGTCGTGCAGCGGCCCGCGGGTGTGCGCGATCAGGTCCGCCCGCAGCGACTCCAGGCCGTTATCGCATTGAGCCTTGTTCCAAAGCTTCGTGCGCCGGGCGCGCGCCTGTCCGCCGCCTGCCGGTACGGCGCGCCCCGGCCTGGGGGCGTGCCGCACCGGGGAGGGCGCGGTCACGGGTGTGGCGCGATGCGCTCAGGACGGCGGGTTGCCGGTCCTGCCCGCGGTGAAGGGGGTGATCTCGAACATGTCGTCGCAGTCGGTGATCTGCCCGGCGAACTTCAGCGACGCCTTGCTGCCCGGCGGGTACATCTTGAGCTGGGCAGAGGTGGCCAGGCAGGTGCCCTGCTGGTTGACCGTGTGGATCGTGTTGCTGGCGCTGCCGCCGGGCTTGAGTACGACGGGGAAGTAGTCCAGTGCCCGGCGGGTGGCGGGCTGACCGATCTGCGTGCCGTTCGCGTCGAGCATCGACAGGCCCGGGTAGCCCGCGACATGGCAGGCCGTCCGGCTGGTGTTGGTGATCACCAGATAGCGGTAGAGGTTGCCGGCGCCCGCGTCGCTGCCGCCCAGGGTCGCGGTGAGCTGAGCGGCCGTGCACATCGGGCTGGTGTCCGCCGTCGTCGGGGGAGTGGAGGGCGCCGTGCCGGGCGCGCCGGACGTGGCGTCGGCGGACGGCCCGGTGGCGGAGGGCACGGTGGGGGTGGGTGCGCCGTCCTTGCCGGTGGCCCGCTGCTCGGAGGGCGTGGTCGTCGGCCGCCCGGAGGGCGCGGGGCCGCTGCTGGCCAGGGAGCGGTCGGCCGGTGGGCCGACCACCTTGCCGTCGTCGCCGGGAGCGATCACCCCGGTCACGAACAGCGCGCCGGCGATGACCGCGGCGGCCGCGGTGCCGCCGGCCAGGGTCCGTACCCTGCGCCGACGCGCGGCGCGGCGCCTGATGCGCTCGAACGCGCCCGGCGGGGCGGACAGGTAGCCGCCCGTGGGCCGCAGCAGCCGCTCCACGGGGTCCGTGTCGTCGCCGCGGCCCGGGCCAGGCGGGCGGTCGTCGAAGTCGTGGGTCAGGTCGTGGCCGAAATCGCGGTCCAGGTGGTGGCCGGAACCCTCATCCGAGGGATCGTCGAAGCCGCCGAGGCGGTCGAAGCCGTTCGCCCGCTGAACGCGCTCGCCGGGCACGCCGGAACCGCCGGGCACGCCGGAACCCTCGGGGGTCCCGGACCCGTCCGGAACTGTGGGGCCGTCAGGAAATCCGGTCATGGTGCTCCCCGAGCTTGGCGCGCAGCAGTTCGCGGGCGGCGTGCAGGTCGGCCTTGACGGTGCCCTCCCTGCGGCCCAGCAGGGCCGCCACCTCCCGGACCGGCAGGTCCGCGTAGTAGTAGAGCAGGGCCGGGTCGCGCATCCGCTCGGGCAGCGACTGCACCAGCATCCGCACCGTGGGGTCGGTCGCCTCCGGCTGCTGCTTCACCGCTTCCTCCGTCTTCACCCGGCGCAGCGCGCGCCGCTCGCGCTCCAGTTTGCGCCAGTGGTCGCGCACCAGGTTCGCCGCGGTCACGTAGAGGAAGCCGCTGGGCTCCTCCACCTTCGTCCAGCGTGCCCAGAGCCTGGTGAATGCCTCGGAGGCGATCTCGTGCGCGGTCCCGTCGTCGTCCACCAGCTTGCGCACCCAGCCCGCCAGTCGCGGGTACAGGGCCGCGAACAGCTCGGAGGCCGCGCGCTCTTGAGACCGGATGGTCGCTCCCCTCGCTTGTCGTCGTGACTGCCCGGCGGGCCCGGCCGACCGTACCGGCCCGGTCAGGCCGGCCGGACCGGCGGGCGCCCTCGGGCTCACGACCCGGACACCAGCGAGGCGTAGACGATCACGTTGTCCGGATAGCCGCCGCCCCCGCTGATCCGGGTCCCGCCGCACGTGATGAGACGCAGTTCGGGGCGGTTGACGTTCCCGTACACCGAGGATGTCGGGAAATGGGCCTTGGAGACGGTCTGCACCCGGTCGACGGCGAAGGTCGCCACCGAACCGTCCGCCCGGACCACCGACACGGTCTCCCCCTTGCGCACCTTGTCCAGACGCAGGAACACCCCGTCGCCGTACGAACCCACCGTGACGTGGCCGAGGATCACCGAGGGGCCGAGCTGGCCGGGGGTCGGCGAGCCGTCGTACCACCCCGCAGGGGCGTTCTTCTCGATCGGCGGCACCTTCACCTCGCCGTCGGCGGCCAGGCCCAGCGCCATGACGGTCGTGTCGACGCCGATCGAGGGGATACGCAGCCGCGCCGGCACCGAACGCGCCATCGGCCGCGCGGACGCCGCGGGCGCGGTGGCGGACGGGCCGGAGCCGCCGTCCGCCGGGACGGAGGTGGTCGGGGGCACCGACCCACCACCGGACGGCGTCTGCGCGGGCGAGGTCGACGTGCACCCGCACAGCAACGCCAGACCCGCCGCGAGCGCGCACACGGCGCCCCTGCGGCGGGTCCGGCGGCCGGCGGCCCCCTGGCGTACGGCGGTCACGCCGGCCGCGCGGCTCAACGGCCGTCCCGCACCCTGCGGCGGCGCACCACCGCGATGCCGGCGCCGCCCAGCGCGAGTACGCCTGCGCCGGTCGCGGCGAGCGCCGTGGTGTTCCCGCCGTGCGAACCGGTCTCGGCCAGGCCGGTGTCAGGGGCGCCGGAAGGCACCGTCGGCACCTGCGCGCCGCCGGTGCTGCCCTTCGACGGCGCGGTGGTCGGCGCGGCCGTCGGGGTGCCGCCGTCATTGCCGCCCTTGCCGGCCGCGAGCGGGGTGATGGCGAAGGTGTTGTAGCAGTCGGTGATCGCACCCGGGATCGTCAGCGACGCGGTGTTCCCCGGCGGGTAGACCTTCAGCTTCGTGGACGCCGGCAGGCACGTGCCCTGGTGGTTGACGGTGTGGATGGTGTCGCTCGCCGACGCGCCGGGCTTCAGTACGACCGCGGAGTACGTCCGCGCGTCCCGCGTGGCGGGCAGGCCGATCTGCTTGCCGCTCGCGTCGAGCATCGACAGGCCCGGGTAGCCCGTCAGGTGACAGGTCGTCGAACCGGTGTTGGTGAACACCAGGTAGTTGTAGAGGTTCCCGGCGCCCGCGTCGCCGCCGCCGAGAGCGGCACTGAGCTGTGAAGTGGCGCACATCGGGGTGCCGGAGGCATCCGCGACGGGCGAGGACGCCATCGCCGGTACGGCTCCCAGCGCGGCCACCGCGAACACCGCGGTCCCCGCGGTCCCCGCGGCGAGTGAACTGATGCGCATATCCTGCTCCTTGTCTCCCCGGATGTCTTCCCAGGCCCCTCCCGGGGCTTCCCCGGGCGACTCGCGGAACCCGTCGTCCGGAATCGGGAGCAGAGACGACCCGGCCCGCGCCCGGGTTGTAAAGAAACGTCAAAGTCCGTCCGATTGCGTCCAACGCCCATGCTGACCAGCCGACTTCGGGAATCGGCCCACCCTTCACTACGATCCACCGATGATCATCCGAAAGCTACTGGCCGCCGGCTCGGCCTGCGGGCTGATGGCCGCGCTCGCCTGCGGCCTCCTGCCGGCCACCGCCCAAGCCGGGGAGCCCGTCCCGGGGGCCACCCCCAAGGTCGAACTCGTCCTCGACGTCAGCGGTTCGATGAGCGCCAAGGACATCGACGGACAGTCCCGGATGTCCGCGGCGAAGCAGGCGTTCGACGACGTACTGGACTCCACGCCCCAGGGCGTCGAGCTCGGCATACGCACCCTGGGCGCGAACTACCCCGGCGACGACCGCAAGACCGGCTGCAAGGACACCCGGCAGCTCTACCCCGTCGGCACCCTCAACCGCGACCAGGCCAAGAGCGCCGTCGCCACCCTCCAGCCCACCGGCTGGACCCCGATCGGCCCCGCACTGCTCGCGGCCGCGAGCGACATCAAGGGCGGCGACGGCACCCACCGCCTGGTCCTCATCACCGACGGCGAGGACACCTGCGCGGCCAACCCCTGCGACGTCGCCCGGCAGATCGCCGCCCAGGGCGTGGACCTCACCATCGACACCCTCGGCCTCGTCCCCGACACCCACACCCGCAGCCAGCTCAGCTGCATCGCCGAGGCCACCGGCGGCACCTACACCACCGTGCAGCACCGCCAGCAGCTCACCACCAAGGTCAAGCAGCTCGTCAAGCGCAGCACCGACACGGCGGTGACCCCCACCGCGGTCCAGGGCGCCGACACCTGCGCGGCCGCGCCCGTACTCAAGCGCGGCCTGTACACCGACCGCGAGACGTTCTCCCAGAACCGCTGGTACCGCGTCGACGTCCGCCCCGGCCAGGAACTGCGCGCCGCCGCCACGGTCTCCGACGACCGCTCGGTGAACGCCGACTACGGCGTGCTGCTGCGCGGTGTCACCCTGCACGGGCGCGAGATCGTCCGCGACGACGAAGGCGGTACCGGACGCACCGACTCCGTCTCGGCCGGCATCCGTTACCCGAAGCCGAAGGCCGACGACGACACCCCGGCCGAGACCGTGTGCCTCCAGATCGGCAACTCCTACTCCGCGCCCGCCTCCGTCAAGACCACCCCGGGGCTGCCGGTCGAGCTGTCCATCGACCTCGTGCACAGCCCTGACCAGCCCTCCGACGTGGCCTTCTACGGGCTCGGCCGCGGCTGGTGGCTGCTCGGCCTGCTCGCCGCCACCGGCGCCGTCGCCGGACTGCTCACCGGCTGGGCCGCCCGCTGGCGCATGAATACCGGGAGGACCCGCTGATGCGCACCGTACGACTGCTCGGCGCCGCCACTTTGCTGGCGGCAGCCGCCCTCACCGCGCTGACCGGACCGGCCGCCGCCGACGACTCCTCCGGCAGCCCGGACCCCACGGCCACCGCCACCGGGTCCGACGGGCCGCCCACCCAGGCCGGCACCGACTTCCGCACCGCCACCGTCATCGACCAGGGCGTCCACGCCACGGCCGACGCCTCCACCGGCGACTACCTGTACTGGCAGTTCCCCGCCGACACCGGGCAGCACGTCACCGTGCACGCCACCGTCACCTTCCCCACCACCGCCACCCGGCACGGCGCGTCGACCTGGCAGGTCGACGTCTACGACGGCCTGCGCCGCCGCCAGCCCTGCCGCTACGGCACCCAGACCGTCACCGCGGCCACCGACGCGGCCTCCGTCGACCTCGTCTGCCACCTGCGGACCATCCGCTCGTGGTCCGAGCCGTGGGCGAACGACCCGCTGCGCGGCGCGTACTACGTCCGGGTGACCGTCCTCGACCTGCCCTCGACCGACCTCGGGCAGCCGGTGCAGGCCGCGGTCGAGGCCACCTCGGACGGCACCGCCGGCCGCCAGGCGGTCGACGGCTCCGTGGCGCCGGTGGTGACCGCCAACGGCCCGCTCGTCGCGCCTTCGGACGGCTGGGCCGGCACGTGGTGGTCGCCGCGGTGGCTGTGGACCGGCGGCGGCGGGCTGCTCGCGGTGCTGCTGGCGTTCGGGGCGCACCGCCTGGCCCGCGGGCCGCTGCGGCCGCCCGCGCCCGCGCGACCGCCGGCGTACGACCGTCCGGACCGGCCGCGGGAGCCGGCAGGGTACGGCGACTGAGCGGGGGCGGGTTCGGCCCGTCGCAGTTCCGCTGAGGCCCGAGGTTGGGGCCGGTCCGGGCCGGCTGGTCCGGGCCGGGCGGTTGCGGTCCTGCTGAACCCTTCCGGTTGATCCGGGTCGGCCGAATCC
>NZ_JACEGK010000357.1:0-8220 GCF_056859195.1 Streptomyces sp. NH27 | reverse complement strand
GTGGCGGGGCCGGCCGCGCCGGCGACGGGCCTGGGCTCGGGCGGCCGGATGCGGCAGGAGGTCTACCGGGACCCGCGGCCGCTGGACGACTGGCAACGCGAGCCCTCCGGCCGGGTGTTCGTGCACCTGGCGACGGCGTCGCAGTGGCGGGAGATCACCGGGAAGCCGGCGCCCGCCTCGCCGGTGGACCGGGCAGCGTACGCCTCGGCGGGGCTGCCGTGGTTCGAGTTCTACGACGCGGACGCGGCGGACATGGCGGCGCCCGCGCCGCCGGCACAGGTGCAGGTGCGGCCGGACGGCGACATCGGCGGGTGTTCCGGCCGGTGAGCCGGCCGGCGACATCAGGGGCCGGGCGTGCACAGGAGCGCTGGGGCACCTGCGCGACCAGCCCCCACCGGAAGTTGATCCCGGAACCGGCAGGACGGGGCAGCCGGGCGGGTCCGGGCCCCTACTTCCGCTCCCACGGCCGCGTGGCATCACCGCCGCGGCCGAACTGATCGACCATCGTGAACAGCTTGTCGGAGAACCCGCCGATCTCGTACCGGTTCGACGTGGCCTTGTCGAGCGCCGTGGGGGCGTACCCCGCGGTGTTCACGGCGAGCATCGGCACCACCGGGGGCACCGACGTGGAGACGGTCAGGCCGCACGCACCGAAACCGGGATGCGCGAGCGCCTGCATGTCGGAGAAGAGCATCACCCGGTCGTGCCGCCGGTCGGAGGACTTGCCGGGAGCGCCGCACCTACGCGGGTTCGGCGAGCCGCGCCGCGACCTGCTCGGCGACGTGGTCGGGCACGCCGGCTCCCGACGCCTGCCGGGGCACTGCGAGCCGGTTGCGCCGAGGGCGAATCCGCGCACGGCGAAACGCCCTGGTCCGACCGGCGCGGGCGGCCGTAGCGTCGCGGCATGACAGGAAGAGCGTTCGTCCTCGGAGCATCAGGGCAGATCGGTCGGCAGGCGGTCCACGCGCTCGCCTCGGACGGCTGGCAGGTGACGGCGGCGTCGCGGGGCGGCGGGGCCGATACGGGGTGGCCGCCCGGGGTCCGCACGGTCCGGGTGGACCGCGCCGACACCGCCGCGCTGGCCGCGGCGCTGGGTGACGGCTGCGATGTGCTGCTGGACTGCGTCGCCTACGATGCCGACCACGCACGGCAGTTGGTGTCGCTGGCCGACCGGATCGGCTCGGCGGTGGTGATCTCCAGCGCCGCCGTCTACAAGGACGAGCAGGGCCGCAGTTTCGACACCCAGGACGAGCCGGACGGCGCGCCGCGCTACCCGCTGCCGGTGCCGGAGAGCTGGTCGACGATCGACGCGGGTCCGGCGACGTACGGCACCCGCAAGGTGGAGTTGGAGCAGACGCTGCTCGCGGCGGGCGACCGGCTGCCCAGCACGCTGCTGCGGGCCGGTGCGATCCATGGCACGCACAGCCCGCTGCCGCGCGAACTGTACTTCGTGAAGCGGGTGTTGGACGGCCGCACGGTGCGGGTGCTGCCGTACGGCGGCAACAGCCGCTTCCACCCGGTACACACCTCGAACATCGCCGAGCTGGTCCGGCTGGCCGCGCGCAGGCCCGGCTCGCGGGTGCTGAACGCGGGCGACCCGCAGGTGCCGACCGTCGCGGAGATCGGTGCCGCGATCGACGCGGTGCTGGGCATTACCACCGAGACCGTGCTCGTCGACGGCCCGCCCCCGGCGCCGACCGTGGGCGACCACCCGTGGGCGCTGCCGCACCCGGTGGTGATGGACATGTCCGCCGCCGAACGGGAGTTGGGCTACCGCGCCGTCACCACGTACGAGGACTCGCTGCCGGAGACGGTGGCCTGGCTGGTGGAGGCGCTGGAGGAGCGGAGCTGGCAGGAGCAGTTCCCACTGACCGCCCGGTTGTCGGACGAGGGCGGCGACTGGTTCGACTACGCGGCGGAGAACGCCTGGCTGGCGAACCGGAGTTGAGCGCGCCGATCAGCGGCGCGGGGATGCGAGGCAGGCGGGCCCTCCGTCGGCGGCCCGGGACACCCGGGCTGCCGGCGGCCGCGCGTTCACGACTCGCGGCCGGTGTCGCCACCGCTGTCGCGGCCCATGCGACGGTCCATGTGGCGGCCCATGTGCTCCATACGCGCCTCCATGTGCCGGCTGATGTGCTCCATGCGCTCTTCCATGTGGCCGCCCATGTGGTGGCCGATCCACCGGGCCCACTTCGAGCCGCGCATCACCCGGACATGGCCGAACACCGAACGCCCGGTGATCCGCACCACCGGACCGTCGCCTTCCTTGCCCTCCCGGCGCCCGATCTGGGACCGCTTCCCGAACAGCGCCGACCCGGTGTCGTAGACGTCGGCGTTGTCCGGGACCAGGATCTCGATCTTGCCGAAGAACGACCCGGCCTCGATCACCACCTCGCGGCGGGTGAACATCGCCTGCCGCAGGTCGATCACGATCGCGCCGAAGCGGGCGCGGGCGACGGTGTACGGCGGCACCGGCCACTGCCCCGAGCGCCGCACCTTGGCGAACAGCGCCTCGATGGGTGCGCTGTCACCCGGCGCGGCCGGGGACGCGCCGGGCGTGAGGGCGGGCAAGTCGGCCGTGATCGGGGCGAGTTCGCCGCGGGTGCGCGCCGCGTAGACCGCTTCCAGCCGCTCCGCGTGCTCGCCGACGTCGATCCGTCCGACGGCCAGCGCGTCGCCGAGGAGTGCGGCGGTGTGATCCCGCTCGTCGTCCGAGACCCGCACGTGCGCGTCGTCGGCCTTACCGTCCGACTCGTGCGACTGCCGTGGCGACCGTTCGGACACGAGGCGACCTCCTGGGGGGCGGAACGGAACACGGTTCACGCTATATCGCGTCTTGCAGGCGGTGCAAGGCGGCGGCCCGCCCTACCGCGTTGCGGCCGAAAGTGCGCGTTGCCGGCCCCCCGCCCGGCCCGGGACATCCGATAACGGATCGCGCGGGGAAGGCTCTTGACCGTACCGTGCCGGAACATGAGCGCACGACTGCGGAACATCGCCCGCGAGAACGAACGGATCGTGGCCGAGGGCGGCTACGACCTGGGGGGCGGCCGATGGGTGGACCTGGCCGAGTCGGTGGCGCGGGCCGCCGACGGCACGAAGATCTACGGGCCGGAGCCGGTCGAGGTGCCGGCAACGCCACGCCGTGGCTCCGGCACCCGCTGCACGGTCACGCCGGAGAGCAGCACCCAGGCGGCCCGACGGCTGGTGGCCGAGGGCGGCGGCGCGGTCGCGGTGCTCAACTTCGCGTCCGCCCGCAACCCCGGCGGCGGCTACGCCAACGGAGCCCAGGCGCAGGAGGAGGCGCTGTGCCGCGCCTCCGCGCTGTACCACTGCCTGCTGCGCGCCCCGGAGTTCTACGCCCACCACCGCGAGGTCCGCGACACCTTCTACAGCGACCGGGTCATCCACTCCCCCGGCGTACCCGTCTTCCGCGCCGACTCGGGCACGCTGCTCGCGGAGCCCTGCCTCGCGGGTTTCCTCACCTCCCCGGCGCCGAACGCGGGCGTGATCGCGCGTACGATGCCCGAGCGGGTACGGGAGGTCGGGCCGGCCCTGGCGGCGCGCGCCGAGCGCGTGTTGGAGGTGGCCGCCGCGAACGGCTACCGGCGTCTGGTGCTCGGGGCATGGGGCTGCGGGGTGTTCCGCAACGACCCGGCCGTGGTGGCGGGCGCTTTCGCGGCGCTGCTCGGCCCGGGCGGACGGTTCGCCGACGCGGTGGACGAGGCGGTCTTCGCCGTGCTGGACCGGCGCGGGGATTCTCCCGCCCGGGCGGCGTTCACGGCGGTGTTCGCAACGGACACGGCGGAGGTACCCGCCGCACCCGATGCCCGGAACGCGCCGCGCACGGCGGACGTACCGCACCCGCGGCACACGACCGGAACACGAGCATAGTGAGCGGGGCCATGAGCGAGCAGAACACGCAGGAGCAGGGCGCGCAGCAGCCGGGCACGCACGAGCCGGGCGTCGGGTCCGAGACCCAGGCGACACACGAGACCCACGAGACGTACGACCGGTTGATCGCGCTGCTGGACGGGCAGGGCGCGCAGTACCGCTCCCTCGACCACGAACCGGAGGGCGCCACCGAGGTGGTGAGCGCGCTGCGCGGCAACTCCCTTGCGCAGGCCGCGAAGTGCATCGTGGTGATGGTGAAGGTGGGCAAGAAGGTGACGCGTTACGTGCTCGCGGTGGTGCCGGGCGACCGGCGGGTGGACCTGGGCGCGGTGAAGGCGCTGCTGTCGGGCACGTACGTGTCGTTCGCGTCGCGGGACATCGCCGAGCGGCTGGCGGGAAGCGTGAGCGGCACGGTGCTGCCGTTCTCCTTCGACGAGAAGCTGGAACTGGTCGTCGACCCGGGGCTGTTGGTCCACGACGAGATCTTCTTCAACGCGGCCCGGCTGGACCGCTCGCTGGCGCTGAGCACGAAGGACTACGTACGGGTGGCCGCACCGCGTACCGAACCGATCGCGGCGGAGCAACCGGCCGAGTAGCCGGCCGCGGGCTGACGGCTCCGACGCGTCGGGCGGCTCGCGCGGATCGGGCGGATCGGGCAGCTCGCGTGGATCGGGCGGTCAACTGGCCGGGAGCCGACGCAGGTAGCCGTCGAGCAGGTTGCGCAGGTGGTGGCCGTCCGGGGCGATCGCGGTGACGAGCAGGGCGGGGCCGGCGAGGGGGGTGAGGGCCGCGCGGCCGTACTCCGCGGGCACGTCGGCGAGTTCGGCGTCGCGCTCGCCCAGGTCCGGTGCTACCAGGAGGAGTTGGCCGACCGCCCGGGTGGCCGCCGAGCACCGCAGGGCCGTCCCATCCGGGTGTGGCGCCCGGGCCGAAGGACAGTTCCTGGTCGAGCAGTTGGCGCCCTTCGAGTCCGGCGAGGCGGGCGGAGAGGCGGCCACTCGGCTCGTCGTGGCGGCCGAGGATCTACTCCTCGCGCAGCACCAGCCGTGCGCCCGGGGCGAGTTGGACCCGGGTGGTCATGCGAGCCCCGCCGACGCGGCGGCGAGACCGAGTACGACCGGCTGGTGCGCGCCGCGCGGGCGGGCCGCGGTCAGTTCGTCCAGCGCGGGAGCGGGCCACACGGCCCGTGCGGCCCGCAGGAGTTGGCAGCCCAACCGCCGGGAGACCGCACGCAGAGCCGCGGAGGGCGTGCGCGCGCCGGCCGCCTCGTCGAGACCGAGCGGATCGGCCCCGGCGGTCGCCGCCGCGGCCAGTGCGGCGGCGACCAGTCCTGTGGTGTGCAACCGGCCCCTGCAGAAGTCCGTGAGCGTACCCGCGTCGCGTACTCTCCCCTCGGCCACGGCGGCTTCCACCCCGCCCGACTGGGCGTGGCCGCCCGCCGGGAGGCGGCCGTCGGCGAGCAGCAGCAGTGCGGCGCGCACGCCGGGATCGTCGTGGCCTGATTCTGTCGCCATCATGCCTCAGAAGAGGAAGTGCCGCTGGGCCATGGGAAGTTCGACGGCGGGCGCGGGTGCCACGACTTCCCCGTCGATCCGCACCGTGAACGTGTCCGCGTCGACCTCGACCCGGGGCAGCGCGTCGTTCTCCCGCAGGTCGGCCTTGGCGACGGCGCGGGTGCTGCGGGTCGCGGTGAACTGCTTGGCCAGGCCGAGCCGTTCGGGCAGCGCGTCGTCGATGGCCGCCTGGGTCACGAAGTTGATGGAGTTCGCGGCGGGCGCGGCGCCGGCCCCGCCGAACATGGGCCGGGGCAGTACGGGTTGCGGGGTGGGGATCCAGCCGTTGGCGTCGCCCATCTGCGCGTAGGCGATCTGGCCGCCCTTGATGACCAGTTGCGGCTTGATCCCGAAGAACGCCGGCTGCCACAGCACCAGACCGGCGAGCTTGCCCGCTTCCACCGAACCGGTCTCCGCGTCGAGGCCCTGGGCGATGGCGGGGTTGATCGTGTACTTGGCGACGTAGCGGCGGGCGCGGTGGTCGTCGGCGGCGCCGTCGCCGGGCAGCGCCGGGTCGGCCTCGGCGAAGTGGTGGTGGGAGCCGACCTGCACGGGCCGGTCGGCGGCGTTGAGCGCGGTGAGGCAGGTGACCGGGCGGCCGACGTTGAGCGGCACGGTGTCGGCGGCGGGCAGGATCTCTCCGGGAATCACGGGCGCCGCCGCCCGGCCACGTCGGCAGCCACATGGATCAGCAGCCACTCCTGCTCATGGGGGGCAACCGCACAACCGCGCCTCGCAGTCTTCGGGCCCGTGAGGTTACGACCTGGGGGGTAATAGGGAGTGGATCAGGGAGCGGCGTCATAGGGCTTCGGATCCAAGGCGGAGGAGGGAGGCGACGCTGGGGGCACTCCCCCTGGCTTCGCCGGGGGCACCCCCACCCACGCCGCAGGCTGTGGGGGAATCGTCGACCGACGACAACGCCGCAGGCGGAGTCGCAGGGCGGCGCGAGCCCGCTCCCTATTACCCCCCAGGTCGTTAGTTCGGCGCGGTTTCAGCCGCGTTGACGGCTGCTACGGGCGACGGTCGCCCGGCTGCGGGCCGCGGTGCTCGGCTGCGATGCCGAACCGGTGGCTTTCGCCCTTGGCGGACGCGCGGCCGCCCAGCGTGGAGACCGTACTGATCACCTGCTCCTCCGCCTGCTCGTCGAGCTCCCGCAGTCGTTGCAGGTCAGCGGCGGAGACCAGGCCGACCAAGGGCTTGCCGTGCCGGGTCAGCACCACCTGCTCGCCGCCGTAGACCACGCGGTTGATCAATTCGGCGAGCTGCGCGCGCGCTTGTGTCACCGGGACGTCATGGGTCATGCTCCCCATCATAACGAGATGTACGTCCTGTACATTTTGACCTGACGGCCTTGATGTCGTGACTGATGCCCGCGCCGGCCCCGGAAACGGAGCCCGAGCCGGCGGGCGGAGACGCGGCACCGACGGAGGTGTGCGATGCCCGACCACACGACGCCCATGCCACCCGCAACCCCCAGGACGTCCCTGACGCACCTGGCGTCCACTTCCCCCCTGACGCCCACGGCCCGCTACGTCCTGCCCGAGTTCACCGAGCGCAGCAGCAACGGCGTCCGCACGATGGACCCCTACTCCAAGCTGCTCCAGGAGCGCATCGTCTTCCTGGGCACGCAGATCGACGACACCTCGGCCAACGACGTGATGGCCCAACTCATCCATCTGGAAAGCGCTTCCCCCGACCAGGACATCAACATCTACATCAACTCCCCCGGCGGCTCGTACTCGTCGATGACCGCCATCTACGACACGATGCAGTTCGTCACCTGCGACGTGGCGACGGTGTGCATCGGGCAGGCCGCATCGGCGGCCGCGGTACTGCTGGCGGCGGGCGCACCGGGCAAGCGGATGATCACACCGGGGGCGCGCGTCCTCATCCACCAGCCCTCGCTCGGCGACGTGGTGCAGGGCGACGTCTCGGACCTGGAGATCCAGGCCCGCGAAATGCTCCGCACCCGCGACCAGTTGGAGGCCCTGCTGGTCCAACACACCGGTCAGCCGGCGGAGCGGGTGACCGCCGACCTCGAACGCGACAAGATCTTCGACGCGGAGGCGGCGGTCGCGTACGGGCTGGCGGACATGCTGACCACCAGCCGCAAGGCCGGCGCCGGCCCGCGCGGCACGGGCTCGCGGTGAGCCGCCGTGGCGCCCGAACTCCCGCCGCTGCCCGCCCTCACCCGCTCCGAGGGCGAACTCGTCGACTGCTACCTGGAACTGGTCGACCTGCTGGGCCGGATCAACCCCTCCCGCAGTACTGACACCTACGCGGCGTTGCGGGCGGCGCAGGCACTCGTCAGCCGCGCGTTGGCGATGCGGGACGCGCTCACGGTGATGCACCTGCGCGGTGAGACGGACCTGCACCACGCCACGCTCGGCCGCGCCCTGCGGGTGCTGGACGGGGAGCGGCGGGCGGCACGGGTCGCGGTACCGCCCGACCCGGCAGCAGGTCCGGCGGCATAGGCCGTTCGCCCCGTACGGACCGACCAGCCGGGACGAACCGGACGGACCGGACGGCCGGGACGGCCGGGACGGACCGGACGGCCGGGACGGACCGGACGGCCAGGACGGGCCGGGCGGGACCGCACTCCCCTGGGCGAGCCCGCCCACCATCACCGCGTGTCACCGTTTTGCGCGAGACGACCACCCGTCTCATCAGTCCATTGGCGTATCGGAAGTTCTAGTGGCAAACGGGTGCGCGATTGCGCGTGTCGGCTGGACTACGGCTTTGCCCATAACGGTCGGCGCAGTTCAGGGGGTACGAC
>NZ_JACEGK010000356.1:0-8242 GCF_056859195.1 Streptomyces sp. NH27 | reverse complement strand
GTGCCGGGGTTGTACGGCCGCGGGTGTCGGCGCGGGCGGCGCGGACCCGGAGAACGAGCGGGTGACTTCGGCCGCGCCTCCGTAGCCGAAGTCGGCTTCCTCCTGCGGGAGTCCGTAGCCCTCGCCCAGCGGCCCGAAGGACTGGGACCGGGGTAGGGCACCGCCCGGCGCGAGCGGCGAGAGGGGGGCGGAGGCCAAGACGTAACCCGGCGGCGGCAGTTGCGGGTGCCGCGCGTCCTCGGCTGCCTTCGCGGTGTCGTAGCCCGCGAACAACTCGTCGAGCCCGGGCGGGGGTTCGCGCCAGCTCGGGCCGGACGGCTCCTGCTGGCTGCGGCCGATCCGCAGGCTGCGCAGCTCCGGCAGGTCGGCGCGGCGCAGCAGGTCCGCGGTGGACAGGCCGAGCCGTACGCCCGTCCAGTCCTCGCCGGTCCGCTGGGCGACGCAGGCGCGCAGCACAAGGGTTCCGGCGCCGCTGCCACCGTCGAGGCGCAGCTGGTAGACGGGGGTCCAGGTGGCACCGGGTACGTGGTACTCCAGCTCCAACTCGGCTTCTACGGGGGGAATTTCGGGCAATGGCTCGGGCGAGGGAGCCGCGCCGGCAGCGGCTTCGGGTCCTCCCGGTTCCTCGGGTCCTCCGATGTGGCCGGCGCCTTCGGTGCGGCCCGTGTCTTCGCCGGGGCCGTTCCCGCCGGCGCCTCGGGTTCCGTCGGCTTGGCCGGCGTCTTCGGACACCAGCGTCACCATCGCGTACGCGGACGGCTCCACCCGGTCGGCCGGCAGCGCGCCGGACGACTCGTCCAGCCGGTGCCTGAGAACGTCGGCGTCGTGCTCGGCCTGCTCCAACTCGTCCTCGGTGGCGCGCAGTCGGGTGTGCAGCACGGCCAGCCGCGCGTCGACGAATCCGGCCAGCGCGAGGATGGACTCCACCGGGGCCCAGCGGGGCGGGTCGCCGCGCCGCGACTGGGGCGGCTCGGCCCGGAACCCGGCGACCTCCTCGATCTCGCCCGCCAGCCGGCCGCGGCGGTCCCGCAGCCTCGCGAGGCGGTCCTCCGCGTCCTCCAGGTCCAGCCGCAGGCCGGGCGTCTCATCGCCGCGCCGCAGCGTGGCCGCGACATCGACGCGGATGTCCGCCACCCGCAGCCCGGGCGGCCCCGACACCACGCTCCCGCGCAGCGAACCCCCGCTCAACGTCGGTGGCAGGCCGCCGATCCGAACCCGGAACGCGGAGTCGCCGGGCGCGGGCGCAGACGCGGACGCGGGCAATACGATCGGGGCCCGGCGCGTGCACACCGCGCCCTCGGCGTGCACCACGACCGCCGTCAGCACGGACCGCGCCTCTCCCGGCCCGCTGTCCGCGGTGCTGGTCGGCGCGCTCTCGCCGTTCTCCATGCCTCCCCCTGCCGGCCGGCCCGCTTCCGGCCTCGGGGACCGGAACTCGTCCGTACCCTAGCCGAGTTCGGCCGGCCGCCCGGAGGCGCCGGGCTCAGCCGAGCGTCGCGACGAGGATCGCCTTGATGGTGTGCATACGGTTCTCGGCCTGGTCGAAGACGACGGACTGCCCCGACTCGAAGACCTCGTCGGAGACCTCCAAGTGGTCCAGGCCATGCCGTTCGTGGATCTCGCGGCCGACGGCGGTGCCCAGGTCGTGGAACGCGGGCAGGCAGTGCAGGAAAGTGGCCCGCGGGTTGCCGGTGGCCCGCATCACGTCGGCCGTGACGGCGTACGGGGCGAGCAGTTGGATGCGCTCGTCCCAGACCTCCTTGGGCTCGCCCATCGACACCCACACGTCGGTGTGCACGTGGTCGGCGCCGCGGACGCCCTCCTCGACACTCTCGGTGAGGGTGATCCGCGCCCCGGTGCGTCCGGCCAGCTCGCGCGCCTGCGCGACCACGTCGGCCTGCGGCCACATGGCCTCGGGCGCGGCGATCCGCACGTCCATGCCGAGCAGCGCGCCGGTGGCCAGCAGCGAGTTGCCCATGTTGTAGCGGGCGTCGCCGAGGTAGGCGTAGGAGATCTCGGGCAGCGGCTTGGGGTTGTGCTCGGTCATGGTGAGGACGTCGGCGAGCATCTGGGTGGGGTGCCACTCGTCGGTGAGGCCGTTCCACACCGGCACGCCGGCGTATGCGGCAAGCTCCTCGACGGCGGTCTGGGCGTGCCCGCGATACTGGATGCCGTCGAACATCCGGCCCAGCACCCGGGCGGTGTCCTTGATCGACTCCTTGTGGCCGATCTGCGAGCCGGACGGGTCGAGGTAGGTGGTGGAGGCGCCCTGATCGGCGGCGGCGACCTCGAAGGCGCAGCGGGTACGGGTGGACGTCTTCTCGAAGATCAGCGCGATGTTCCGCCCGCGCAACCGCTGCACCTCGGTGCCCGACTTCTTGGCCGCCTTCAGCTCCGCGGCCAGCTCCACGAGGTGGCGGAACTCCTCCGGAGTGAAGTCCAGCTCCTTGAGGAAGTGCCGGCCCTTGAGGTCGACGGCCATGCGGGAACTCCTAGCGTGCGGTGTCATAGAATACTGGAACCCTATACGATGATCGGCATTCTTATACAGCCCTCTTCGGTGGGCCGCCGGTCACACCGCGTCACGTCACACCGCGTCACGCTCGATCGGGCAGCTCATACAGCGCGGCCCTCCCCTGCCCCGGCCCAGTTCGCTGCCGGGGATCTCGATCACCTCGATGCCGCGCTTGCGCAGGAACGTATTGGTGGTCGCGTTGCGCTCGTACGCCACCACCACCCCGGGTTCCACCGCCAGCACGTTGCAGCCGTCGTCCCACTGCTCGCGCTCGGCGGCGTGCACGTCCTGCGTGGCGGTGAGCACCGTGATCGCGTCGAGGCCGAGCGCGGCGGCGATCGCCCGGTGCATGTGCTCCGGCGCGTGGTCGGTGACCTTCAACTCGCCCTCCTCCGAGCCCGGCTCGATGGTGTACGAGCGGAGCATCCCCAGGCCCGCGTACTGCGTGAAGGTGTCGCCGTCGACCATGCTCATCACCGTGTCCAGGTGCATGAACGCCCGCCCCTTCGGCATGTCCAGCGCCACGATGGTGCGGGCCGAACCGGCCGCGAACAGCCCGCGCGCCAGCATCTCGACGGCCTGCGGGGTGGTGCGCTCGCTCATCCCGATCAGCACCGCGCCGCGGCCGATCACCAGGACGTCGCCGCCCTCGATCGTCGACGGATACGCGTTCTGACCCTCGGACCAGACGTGGAAGCCGCCGTCGGCGAAGAGCGGGTGGTGCCGGTAGATCGCCTCGAAGTGCACGGTCTCGCGCTGCCGGGCCGGCCAGCGCATCGCGTTGATGCTCACCCCGTCGTAGACCCAGGCCGAGGTGTCGCGGGTGAACAGGTGGTTGGGCAGCGGGTTGAGCAGGAAGTCGTCCAGGTCCATGGCGTGGAACCGGACCGAGACCGGCTCGGCGAACCGGTCCAGGAACTCCCGTTTCGTCATGCCCCCGACCAGCGCCTCGGTCAGGTCCGGGGCCGGCAACTCGTCGAACGCCGCCCGCAGATGCCCGGTGGCCAGCGGGCCGTACTCCTTCTCGTCGAAGACCCGGTCGAGGACCAGCCGCTTCGCCGCCGGCACCTCCAGCGACTCGCACAGCAGGTCGCCGAAGAGGTGGACCTGCACGCCGCGGTCGCGCAGCACGTCGGCGAACCCGTCGTGCTCGGCCCTGGCCCGGCGGACCCACAACAGGTCGTCGAAGAGCAGCGCGTCCTTGTTGGTCGGGGTCAGACGCTTCAGTTCGAGATCCGGGCGGTGCAGGATGACGCGGCGCAGCCGCCCGGTCTCGGAGTCGACGTGGAAGCCGTTGTCCGCCATGGAAGCCATGGAAGAAGAGCTTCCCATGTCGGGGACGGCTCAACACGGCACCGCGCCCGTTGTGCCGAGTCCGTGGTGTGGCGGGTCCGGGCGCAGGGTGCCCGGGCGGTGGCCGAGCCCGAGCCGTGGGGTGCCCGGGCGGTGCCGTACCGCTTGGCGAGCGGCACGGCACCGTAAGGCCCGACGGGCGGGCCGGTTCGCAACCGTGAGTTCGCAGCCGCTACTTCACAGCCGCGGGTCGACCGGCTCGGACTCCAGCGCGAGCACCGCGAAGACCGCTTCGTGCACCCGCCATAGCGGCTCACCGGCGGCGAGCCGGTCCAGCGCCTCCAGGCCGAGGGCGTACTCGCGCAGGGCGAGGGACCGCTTGTGGCCGAGTGCGCGGCTGCGCAGCCGGGCCAGGTGCTCGGGGCGGGTGTACTCCGGGCCGTAGATGATCCGGAGATACTCCCGGCCGCGGCACTTCACCCCGGGCTGCACCAGCCGGCCGGACTCGGTGCGCACCACCGCGGCCAGCGGCTTGACCACCATGCCCTCGCCGCCCGCCTCGGTCATCTCCAGCCACCAGCGCACCCCGGCGGCCACCGACTCCTCGTCGCCGGTGTCGACGAGGAGCCTGCGGGTGGCCCGGAGCACGCCGCTGGCGTCGGCCTCGACCAGGCGGTCGATGAGCGCGAGCTGCCGGTCGTGCGGCACGTCGGCGAGGCTGCGGTCCTGGACGGCGAGGAGCTGGAACGGTGCCAGCCGCACCCCGTCGAGCCCGTCGGTGCTCCAGCAGTAGCGGCGGTACGCCTCGGTGAACGCGGCCGCGTCGGCGGCCCGCTCGCCCTGCCGGGCCAGCAGCGCGGAGACGTCGGTGCCTCGCCCGGCTGCCGCTTCCAGCGCGGCGAGGGCGGCGGGGAAGGCGGCACCGGACGCGGCGCCCACCGCCGCGTACTGCTTGCGCAGCAGACCGGACGCCTTCAGCGACCAGGGCAGCAACTCGGCGTCGAGCAGCAGCCAGTCGGTGCCCAACTCCTCCCACAGCCCGGCGGCGGTGACGGCCGCGCGCAGCCGGGCCAGCACCTCCTCGGTGACGGTGGGGCTGTCGAAGAAGGGCCGGCCGGTGCGGGTGTGCAGGGTGCCGGTGACCCCGGGGGCGATCACGCCGAAACGGTCTCTTGCGGTGGCCTCGTCGCGGCAGACCAGGGCGACCGCGCGCGAGCCCATGTGCTTCTCCTCGCAGACGACCTGCGCGACGCCGTCGTCCCGGTAGGCGGCGAACGCCTCGGCCGGGTGCTCCAGGTAGCCCTCCTGAGTGGACGTGGCGCACGGCGACATGGTCGGCGGCAGGTAGCCGAGCAGGCGCGGGTCGACCGCGAAGCGGCTCATCACCTCCAGGGCGGCGGCCGCGTTCTCCTCCCGGACGGCGAGCCGACCCATCCGGGTGGTCTCCACGGTGCGGCGGCCGGCGACATCGGCGAGGTCGAGCGGACGGCCGTCCTTCGCGCCGGGCGCGGGCGTGGCGAGCGGCTTCACCGGCTCGTACCAGACCCGCTCGGCCGGCACGTCGACGATCTCCCGCTCCGGCCAGCGCAGCGCCGTCATCCGGCCGCCGAAGACGGCGCCGGTGTCGAGGCAGAGGGTGTTGTTGATCCAGGACGTGGTCGGCACGGGGGTGTGACCGTAGACGACGGCGGCGCGGCCGCGGTAGTCCTCGGCCCACGGGTAGCGCACGGGCAGGCCGAACTCGTCGGTCTCGCCGGTGGTGTCGCCGTACAGGGCGTGCGAGCGGACCCGGCCGGAGGTGCGGCCGTGGTACTTCTCGGGCAGCCCGGCATGGCAGACCACCAACTTGCCGCCGTCCAGCACGTAGTGGCTGACCAGGCCCTCGACGAAGGTCTTCACCCGGGCACGGAACTCGGGGTCCCGCTCGTCCTCCCGCTCGAACTGCTCGATGGTCTCGGCGAGGCCGTGGGTGTGCTGCACCTTGCGGCCCTTGAGGTAGCGGCCGAGCTTGTTCTCATGGTTGCCGGGCACGCACAGGGCAGTGCCCGCCTCGACCATGCCCATCACGCGGCGCAGCACACCCGGGCTGTCCGGGCCCCGGTCGACCAGGTCGCCGACGAACACGGCGGTACGGCCCTCGGGGTGCGTGCCGTCGTGGTAACCGAGCTTCGCCAGCAGCGTCTCCAGCTCCGAACTACATCCGTGCACGTCGCCGATGATGTCGAAGGGGCCGGTGAGATGCGTCAGGTCATTGTAACGGCGCTCGGTGGCCACCCGCGCGGTGTCCACCTCCTCGGTGCCGCGCAGGATGTGGACCTTACGGAAGCCCTCCCGCTCCAGCCCGCGCAGCGAACGGCGCAGCTCGCGCTGGTGGCGCTGGATGACGTGGCGGGGCATCCCGGCCCGGTCCGGGCGGGCCGCGTTGCGATCGGCGCACACCCGCTCCGGCACGTCCAGCACGATCGCGATCGGCAGCACGTCGTGCTCGCGGGCCAGCGCGATCAGCTGGCGGCGCGCCTCGATCTGCACGCTGGTCGCGTCGATCACGGTGCGGCGCCCCGCCGCGAGCCGCTTGCCCGCGATGTAGTGCAGCACGTCGAACGCGTCGCGCGTCACGCTCTGGTCGTTCTCGTCGTCGCCGACCAACCCGCGGCAGAAGTCCGACGAGATCACCTCGGTCGGCTTGAAGTGCCGCGCGGCGAAAGTGGACTTGCCCGAACCGGTGGCCCCGATCAGCACGACCAGCGAGAGGTCGGTGACTGCCAGCTCGCGCGGCGGCTTCACGGCGCCCGGCGCGGCCTCGGAAACCGGCGCGTCCGGGGCGCCCGGGGTCTCCGGGGTCGTACGGCGCTCGGTCATGCGGCGGCCTCCTTCTCGTTCTTCTTGTCCTGGTCCTGCTTCTGGTCCATACGGGTCTCGGTGCCGTGTTCCGCAACGCCGTCCGCGGCACGGCCGAAGACGGCCATCTGCGTGGGCGGCCCCACCTCCGGGTCGTCCGGCCCCACCGGCACGAACCGCACCTGGTAGCCGTACTGCTCCGCCACCCCTTCCGCCCACTGGCCGAACTGCGCCCTCGTCCACTCGAACCGGTGGTCCGCGTGCCGCACATGCCCGGCCGGCAACGACTCCCACCGCACGTTGTACTCGACGTTCGGCGTCGTCACGACCACCGTCCACGGGCGGGCCGCCCCGAACACGGCGTACTCCAGCGCCGGCAGCCGCGGCAGGTCCAGGTGCTCGACCACCTCGCTGAGCACCGCCGCGTCATAGCCCTTCAACCGTGCGTCGGTGTACGCCAGCGAACCCTGGAGCAGCGCGACCCGCCCCGCCTGCCGCTCCCCCATCCGGTCCAGCCGCAACCGGCGCGCCGCGATGTCCAGCGCCCGCACCGATACGTCCACACCCACGATCTCGGTGAACCGCACCTCCTTCAGCATCGCCGCCACCAACTGCCCCTGCCCGCAGCCCAGATCCAGCACCCGCGCCGCACCCGCACCACGCAGCTCGGCGAGGATCGCCTCCCTGCGCTGCACCGCCAACGGCGCCGGCCGCTCCGCCACCTCCTCGGGCTGTTCCGGCTCCACCGCGTTGTCGATCTCCTCGACCTCGATGTCGTCGGCCTCCGCCAGCCGGACCAGCTCCAGCCGCTCCATCGCCTCCCGCGTCAGCGACCACCGCCGGGACAGGTAGCGGCTGGTGATCAACTTCTGCTCCGGGTGCCGCGGCAGCCACCCCTCGCCGAACCTCAGCAGCTTGTCCACCTCGTCCGCCGACACCCAGTAGTGCTTGGCGTCGTCCAGCACAGGCAGCAGCACATACAGGTGCCGCAACGCATCCGCCAGCCGCAATTCCCCTTCCAACGTCAGTGCCACATACCGCGACTCACCCCACTCCGGGAATCGCTGGTCGAGCGGGATCGGGTCGGCCACCACCCGCCACCCCAGCGGCTCGAACAACTTCGCCACCAGCTCGGGCCCACCCCGCGCGGGCAGCACAGGCACCTCGACCCGCAACGGCATCGGCGCCGCCGCCCGCTCCGGATGCGTCCGGCACTCCCCGCGCAGCGCGCTGGAGAACACCGTCCGCAACGCCACCGCCAGCAGCGACGACGCGGCGTACGGCCGGTCGTTCACGTACTGCGCGAGCGCGGCGTCGGGCGCGCCGCCACGGCCCCGGCCCTTACCCCGCCGCACCAGCGCGGGCGAATCCACCTCCAGCAGCAGTGCCGCGGTGGTCGACTCGGCGGTGGCCTCGGGGTAGAACACATGCGCCTCGCCGTAGGCCGTCGAGAACGCCTGTGTCCTGTCCGGATGCTTGTGGAGCAGGAACCCCAGGTCAGTGGCCGGAACTTCGGTGCTGCCGGTGGCAGTGATCGTCATGAACACGTATCCGAGTATCAACGGCCGGGCTCCCGGCCGACACCGGATTATGAAC
>NZ_JACEGK010000355.1:0-8254 GCF_056859195.1 Streptomyces sp. NH27 | reverse complement strand
GACCCGGCCTCCGGCCCCAACTCCCGCTCCAGCTCCGGGCGCCATGCTTCCGCCCGCCGCCAGCGCCGCCACCATCACCGTCAACCACACTGCCGTGTACGCCATATCCCCACGATGACGCACCGCACCCGCCCCGCGATGATCTTGCTCCGAGACCTGTGGATAACTCGAGTGTCGCCGGTGACTCCGCCGGTCCCGTACACTTTCTCTGGCGACTCGGGTCACCGGGTCGACTTCGCACGCCCCGCCACCAACCCCGGACCTTGATGGTCACGGGCGGTGGCCGCGCCCCTCGGTCCCTTGTGGCACGGCGCGTCGGGACGTCAGGCGCGGCCGCCGTCCGGCGGTCGCGGTAACCGAGCACATCAAGGAGTACGGCCATGGCCGTCGTCACGATGCGGGAGCTGCTGGAGAGCGGCGTCCACTTCGGGCACCAGACCCGCCGCTGGAACCCGAAGATGAAGCGCTTCATCTTCACCGAGCGCAACGGCATTTACATCATCGACCTGCTCCAGTCGCTGTCGTACATCGACCGCGCCTACGAGTTCGTCAAGGAGACCGTCGCGCACGGCGGCTCCATCATGTTCGTCGGCACCAAGAAGCAGGCGCAGGAGGCCATCGCCGAGCAGGCGTCCCGCGTCGGCATGCCGTACGTCAACCAGCGCTGGCTGGGCGGCATGCTCACCAACTTCTCGACCGTCTACAAGCGCCTGCAGCGCCTGAAGGAGCTCGAGGAGATCGACTTCGCGGACGTGGCCGCTTCCGGCCTCACCAAGAAGGAGCTGCTGGTCCTCTCCCGCGAGAAGGACAAGCTGGAGAAGACCCTCGGCGGCATCCGCGAGATGCAGAAGGTGCCCAGCGCCGTCTGGATCGTGGACACCAAGAAGGAGCACATCGCCGTCGGTGAGGCGCGCAAGCTCCGCATCCCGGTCGTCGCGATCCTCGACACCAACTGCGACCCCGACGAGGTCGACTACAAGATCCCGGGCAACGACGACGCGATCCGCTCCGTCACGCTGCTCACCCGCGTGATCGCCGACGCCGTCGCCGAGGGCCTCATCGCCCGCTCCGGTGCCGCCACCGGTGACAAGAAGGCCGAAGGCGTCGTCGAGCCGCTCGCCGAGTGGGAGCGCGACCTGCTCGAAGGCGACAAGAAGGCCGACGCCGAGCCGGCGACCGAGGCCGCTGCCCCGGCTGACGAGGCCCCCGCCGCCGAGGCTGCCGCCCCGGCCGACGAGGCCCCCGCCGCCGAGGCTGCCGCCCCGGCCGACGAGGCTCCCGCTGCTCCGGCCGCCGACGCCGCGCCCGCGACCACCGAGGGCGACGACTCCACCGGGGCCTGATCGCTCGCGGACGCGAGCGTCCGGGAACAGCACCACGCGTGACGACGGCGGGGGCCCAGCGCCCCCGCCGTTCACCCGTAGATCCACCGACCATCCGGGAAGAGACTCACACCCATGGCGAACTTCACCGCCGCCGACGTCAAGAAGCTCCGCGAGCTCACCGCCGCGGGCATGATGGACTGCAAGAACGCCCTCACCGAGGCCGAAGGCGACCTGGACAAGGCCGTCGAGATCCTCCGTGTGAAGGGCCAGAAGGGCGTCACCAAGCGCGAGGGCCGCTCGGCCTCCAACGGCGCCGTCGTCTCCCTCATCGCCGCCGACAACTCCGAGGGTGTCCTCGTCGAGTTGAAGTGCGAGACCGACTTCGTCGCCAAGGGCGACAAGTTCGTCGCGGTCGCCGACGCGATCGCCGCGCACGTCGCCGCCACCAAGCCGGCCGCCATCGACGCGCTGCTCGGCTCCGAGATCAAGGACGGCCAGACCGTCCAGGCGTTCGTCGACGAGGCCAACGCCACCCTCGGCGAGAAGATCGTGCTGGACCGCTTCGCGCAGTTCACCGACGGCTACGTCGCCTCCTACCTGCACCGCACCAGCCCGGACCTGCCCCCGCAGGTCGGCGTGCTGGTCGAGCTGGACAAGGCCGACCCGCAGACCGCCAAGGACGTCGCGCAGCACATCGCCGCGTTCGCCCCGAAGTTCCTGAGCCGCGACGAGATCGACGAGGAGACCGTGGCGAACGAGCGCCGGGTCGCCGAGGCCACCGCGCGCGAGGAGGGCAAGCCCGAGGCCGCCCTGGCGCGTATCGTCGAAGGACGGGTCAACGGCTTCTTCAAGGAGAACGTCGTCCTGGAGCAGGCGTTCGCCAAGGACTCCAAGAAGACCGTGCAGAAGGTGCTCGACGAGGCCGGTGTCACGCTGAAGCACTTCGCGCGCTTCCGCGTCGGCGTCTGACGTCCGTTCGCACCGGCACCCGCCGGTCCGGCCGCAGACACCACTCGGCCGCAGCGGGCTGCCACCCACGTCCGCACGGTCGCCCCGCGGCCGCGCGGCGCAAGACAGACGGTCCCGCTGGGGCCGTATGCGGCCGGTCGCCCGCCGGCCGGCCGCAGAGGTGACGAGGAGGCCATTGCCGTACCGGGAACCGACAAGGACCCACGGCAATGGCCTCCTCGGTACGTGCACGAGGAGATCTCCCATGGATGATGGTGCCGAAGGCGCCGGCAAGGCCCACGACCACACCCACGACGACGACGGCGGACGGCATCACGAAGGTCGCGACGGGACCACCCCCCGCCGCTACCTGCTCAAGCTTTCCGGTGAGGCATTCGCCGGAGGCGGCGGTCTCGGCGTCGATCCCGACGTCGTGCACGCCATCGCCCGGGAGATCGCCGCGGTGGTCCGCGACGGCTACGAGATCGCGGTCGTGCTCGGCGGCGGCAACTTCTTCCGCGGTGCCGAACTCCAGCAGCGCGGCATGGACCGGGCCCGCTCCGACTACATGGGCATGCTGGGCACCGTGATGAACTGCCTTGCGCTCCAGGACTTCCTGGAGAAGGAGGGCATCGAGACCCGGGTGCAGACCGCCATCACCATGGGCCAGGTCGCCGAGCCGTACATCCCGCTGCGGGCCGTCCGGCACCTGGAGAAGGGCCGCGTGGTGATCTTCGGCGCGGGCATGGGCATGCCCTACTTCTCCACCGACACCACCGCCGCCCAGCGCGCCCTGGAGATCGACGCCGTGGCGATGTTGATGGGCAAGAACGGGGTGGACGGGGTCTACGACTCCGACCCCAAGCACAACCCGAACGCCGTCCGCTTCGACGCCCTGGAGTACGGCGAGCTGATCGCCCGTGACCTGCGGGTCGCCGACCTCACCGCGATCACCCTCTGCCAGGACAACAAACTTCCCATCCTGGTCTTCGAACTGCTCGCCGAGGGCAACATCGCCCGCGCCGTCAAGGGTGAGAAGATCGGCACGCTGGTCAACGACCGGGGCACCAGGGCGTGACCGGCGCGGCCGGTATGGACAACAGGCTGCCCGGTCCGACACCGTGCAGGAAGACGTGCGCAGGGGCCCGGACCCGACGGCTCTGCCTTCTGAATACCAGGAGCACATGGTGATTGAAGAGACCCTCCTCGAGGCCGAGGAGAAGATGGAGAAGGCCGTCGTCGTCGCCAAGGACGACTTCGCGGCGATCCGCACCGGCCGTGCGCACCCGGCGATGTTCAACAAGATCGTCGCCGAGTACTACGGCGCGATCACCCCGATCAACCAGCTCGCCTCCTTCGCGGTGCCCGAGCCGCGGATGGCCGTGATCACCCCCTTCGACAGCAGCAGCCTGCGCAACATCGAAGAGGCGATCCGCAACTCCGACCTCGGTGTGAACCCCAGCAACGACGGCCGGATCATCCGCGTGGTGTTCCCGCAGCTCACCGAGGAGCGCCGGCGCGAGTACATCAAGGTCGCCAAGACCAAGGGCGAGGACGCGAAGATCTCCATCCGCAGCGTCCGGCGCAAGGCCAAGGAGACCCTGGACAAGCTCGTCAAGGACGGCGAGACCGGCGAGGACGAGGTGCGCCGCGCGGAGAAGGAGCTCGACGACACGACGTCCAAGTACGTGGCGCAGATCGACGAGCTGCTCAAGCACAAGGAGACGGAGCTGCTGGAGGTCTGACCTCCGTCCGCAGCCCCGCACAGCATCGCATCGCATCGCACCGCGTGGCACCGCGTGGCACCGCGTGGCAACATCCCGCGCGGCGCCACCTCCACATCACCTCCCCACACGGTCCCTGCCCGGATCGCACATCTCCCCGGCCGACCAAACAACCTGACGACGACGCGAGGCGACGCTCCGTGAACGATTCTTCCTGGGGCGTTTCGCCACGCGCCGGTCACGCGGCGGGTTCCGCCACGGAACCCGGGGTCAGGAGGAAGATTTCCACCATGCCGCCGCCACCTCCTTCGCCGCCCCAGGACCCGCCGCCACCGGGTCCGGGCTCCGGACACGGCTCCGGAGCGCACGGCTCCGAGCCGCCGGGCGCGCCGGCGGCCGCGCCGGCGAAGAAGTCCGCCGGCCGTGACCTGCGGGCGGCGATAGGGGTCGGTGTCGGCCTCGGCGCGGTGGTGGTCGCGGCGCTCTTCATCGTCAAGGCGGTCTTCGTCGGCATCGTCGTGGTCGCGGTGGTCGTCGGCCTGTGGGAGCTGACCTCCCGGCTCGCCGAGCGCAAGCAGATCCAGGCGCCGCTGATCCCGCTGGCGATCGGCGGCACCGCGATGGTGATCGCGGGGTATCTGCGCGGCGCCGACGGGGCGTGGATCGCGATGGCGCTGACCGCGCTCGCCGTCCTGGTCTGGCGGATGGCCAAGCCGCCGGAGGACTACCTGCGCGACGTCACCGCGGGCGTCTTCGCCGCGTTCTACGTGCCCTTCCTCGCCACTTTCGTCGTCATGATGCTCGCCGCCGACGACGGCCCGCGCCGGGTGCTGGTGTTCCTCCTGCTCACCGTGATCAGCGACACCGGCGCCTACGCGGTCGGCTGGCGCTTCGGCAGCCACAAGCTCGCGCCCCGGATCAGCCCCGGCAAGACCCGTGAGGGCCTGCTCGGTGCGATCTCCTTCGCCATGGTCGCCGGCGCCCTGCTCATGCAGTACTTCGTAGACGACGGCCGCTGGTGGCAGGGCCTGCTGCTCGGCCTCGCCGCGGCCGTCAGCGCCACCCTCGGCGACCTCGGCGAGTCCATGATCAAGCGCGACCTCGGCATCAAGGACATGGGCACCCTCCTCCCGGGCCACGGCGGCATCATGGACCGCCTCGACTCCCTGCTCCCCACGGCGCCGGTGGTGTGGCTGCTCCTGGTGGCGTTCGTGGGCCAGGGCTAGCTAGCGCCTGCGCTCACCCCGTGCCCGGTACGAACAGGGCACTCCGCGGAGTCTGCGACACTGGTAGGCATCATGCCTGTACCCGGAGAACTGACGTTTGCCGTGCCGCGCGGGGCCAAGAAGCCGCCGCGGCATCTTGCCGACCTGTCGCCCGCGGAGCGGAGGGAGGCGGTGGCGGAGCTGGGGGAGAAGCCGTTTCGGGCCAAGCAGTTGTCGCAGCACTACTTCGCGCGCTATACCGACGACCCTGCGGCGTGGACGGATATTCCGGCCGGGGCGCGCGGGAAGCTGGCCGAGGACCTGCTGCCGGAGTTGATGACGGTGGTGCGGCACGCGTCGTGTGACGACGGGGATACCCGTAAGACGCTGTGGCGGCTGTTCGACGGGACCCTGGTCGAGTCGGTGCTGATGCGGTACCCGGACCGGGTGACGATGTGCATCTCGTCGCAGGCGGGCTGCGGGATGAACTGCCCGTTCTGCGCCACCGGTCAGGCGGGGCTGGACCGCAACCTGTCGACGGCCGAGATCGTGCACCAGATCGTCGCCGGAATGCGGGCGCTGCGCGACGGCGAGGTGCCCGGCGAGGGCCCCGGCGTCGGTCCCGGCACCCCGGACCGGTTGTCGAACATCGTCTTCATGGGCATGGGCGAGCCGCTGGCGAACTACCGCCGGGTCGTCGACGCGATCCGCCGCCTCACCGACCCGGCGCCCGACGGGCTCGGGCTGTCCCAGCGCGGCATCACCGTCTCCACGGTCGGCCTGGTCCCCGCGATGCACCGGTTCGCCGACGAGGGCTTCAAGTGCCGCCTCGCGGTGTCCCTGCATG
This sequence comes from Streptomyces sp. NH27, assembly GCF_056859195.1. Lineage (NCBI taxonomy): Bacteria > Bacillati > Actinomycetota > Actinomycetes > Kitasatosporales > Streptomycetaceae > Streptomyces > Streptomyces sp. NH27. The sequence goes on along the minus strand of NZ_JACEGK010000355.1, from coordinate 2,205 downwards.
CGCCCGACGACGAGCTGCGCGACACCCTCGTGCCGGTCAACACCCGCTGGAAGGTCCGCGAGGTGCTGGACGCGGCCTGGCACTACGCCGACGTCTCCGGCCGCCGCGTCTCCATCGAGTACGCCCTGATCCGCGACGTGAACGACCAGGCGTGGCGCGCCGACCGGCTCGGCAAGCTGCTCAAGAACCACCGGGTGCACGTCAACCTGATCCCGCTCAACCCCACCCCGGGCTCGAAGTGGACCGCCTCCCGCCCGGAGGACGAGCGGGCGTTCGTGGCCGCCCTGGAGGCGCATGGCGTGCCCGTGACCGTACGGGACACCCGCGGTCAGGAGATCGACGGGGCCTGCGGTCAGCTGGCCGCGTCCGCGCGCTGATACGGTGCGCTGGTGCGTTCGTCGCACTGATGGAATGAACGTCTGGACAAATGAACATCCGACAGGGGAGCGCCTGAGATGGCGCTGAGAGTGCGGCTGGGGCGACGGCATGACCGTCGAGGAGCCCAGGCCGCAGACCCTCCCACCTGATCCGGGTCATACCGGCGTAGGGAGTCAGCAAGTGAGCAGTACCATTCGTCGGCGTGCCGTGGGCGCGCTCGTCCTCGTCACCGCGGGCGCCACCGTCCTTGCCGGCTGCGGCGGCTCGGGGTCGGGTTCCGACTCCGGGAAGGCGGCCGGCGGCAAGCCGTCGAAGACCGTCACCCTGGTCAGCCACGACTCGTTCGCCGCCTCCAAGTCGGTGATGGCGGAGTTCACCAAGGAGACCGGCTACACCGTCAAGGTGCTGCGCGGCGGCGACGCGGGCGCGGCGGTCAACCAGGCCATCCTCACCAAGGACCACCCGCGCGGCGATGTCTTCTTCGGCGTCGACAACACCCTGCTCTCCCGCGCGCTCGGCAACGGCCTGTTCGACCCGTACACCGCCAAGGGCCTGGACCAGGTGCCCGCCGACCTCCAACTCGACGCGGGCAAGCACCGCGTGACGCCGATCGACTCCGGCGACGTGTGCGTCAACTACGACCGCGCGTACTTCACCTCGCACCACCTCGCGCCGCCGCAGACCTTCGCCGACCTGATCAAGGCGCAGTACAAGAACCTGCTGGTCACCGAGAACGTCTCCACGTCCTCGCCGGGCCTGGCCTTCCTGCTGGGCACCGCCGCCACCTACGGCGACTCGGGATGGCAGGCGTACTGGAAGAAGCTGAGGGCCAACGGCGTCCAGGTCGTCGACAGTTGGGAGCAGGCGTACGACAACGCCTTCTCCGGGTCGGCCGCCGGGAAGAAGGCCAAGGGCAACAAGCCGCTGGTGGTCTCCTACGCCTCCAGCCCGCCCGCCGAGGTGGTCGGCGTCAACCCGCTGCCCGCGCAGTCGCCCGTCGGTGTGGCCACCGGCACCTGCTTCCGCCAGATCGAGTTCGCCGGAGTGCTGCACGACGCGAAGAACCCCGCGGGCGCCGAGGCGTTCATCGACTTCATGCTCAGCCGGACCTTCCAGCAGGACATGCCGCTCCAGATGTACGTCGACCCGGTCGTGAAGGGCGCCACCGAGCCGGAGGTGTTCACCAAGTACGGCGCGAAGGTCCCGCACCCGACGACGCTCGCGCCCGACAAGATCGCCGCGAAGCGGGACGACTGGGTGAAGTCATGGAACTCGATCGTCCTGTAGTCCTTCGCCGGGCGCGCGGTGCGGGGCGCCGTCGCACCGCGACCGGGCTCGCCCTGGCCGCGCTGCCGCTGGCGTTCTTCGCCGCCTTCTTCGCCTACCCGGTGGCGTCCATCGTCGGCCGCGGCCTGCATCAGGGCGGCCACTGGCAGCTCGGCCGGATCGGCGACGTGCTCGGCGACGGCTCGGTACGGCACGTGCTGTGGTTCACCTGCTGGCAGGCCGGCGCGTCCACCGCGCTGACGCTCGCGGTCGCGCTGCCCGGGGCGTACGCCTTCGCGCGGTTGGACTTCCCCGGCAAGCGGCTGCTGCGGGCCGTGGTCACCGTGCCGTTCGTGCTGCCGACCGTCGTCGCGGGCTCGGCGTTCCTCGCGCTGCTCGGGCAGGGCGGCTTCACCGACAGCCTCTTCGGCGTACGCCTGGACACCTCCGTGTGGGCGATCCTGATCGCGCACGTCTTCTTCAACTACGCCGTGGTCGTCCGCACCGTCGGCGGCCTGTGGGCGCAACTCGACCCGCGCCAGGAGGAGGCCGCCCGCATGC
>NZ_JACEGK010000354.1:0-8274 GCF_056859195.1 Streptomyces sp. NH27 | reverse complement strand
GTACGGGCCACGCCGGGCCGTCAAGGGCGCCTATGGCGTCGCTACGCGATGAGCAAGCCCACCCCTGACTGCCCACCGCGCCCCCGGTATTGGTTGCCGCGGGTCAGAAGCCGATCGCTTCGCGGAGGAGGAGGACGGTGCCGCGTCCGGGCTGGTGTTCCGCATTGAGGACGAGAAGGCGGTTGACGGCGCTGGGCCACCCGTACGTCTCCTGGGTGCGGGCACTTTCGAGCGGGAGGCAGTGCTCTTCGACGCGCCGTAGTGCGGTGTCCAGGTCGGGCACCACCTTCTGCGCTCCGACGATCCAGATCGCGCGGGCGGCGCCGCCGGCGTAACCGGGCAGCTGGCTTCCGCTGCCCGAGGCGATCACGAGGGAGCCGTCCAGGAGACCTCCGCCCGCTGGTACGCCATGCCGCCGCCGCAGCAGGAGGCGATCGAGTCCCCCGGCGCCTGGATGACGACGGTCGCCGGCCGGATCTGCCTCAACCAGCTCGGCTTCGCCCGGGCCCGGCGACGGGCCCGCCGACGGCCGGGTGCGGTGATGGCCGGGAGTCGACGTACAAGGTCAACTCCTCTGCGTGCACGGCACGATGGCCATGACTATGCTCTTTCTGCCGGTGCGGGCGATCCCGCCTGCGGCCCGTCGGGGCGCGCACAGGACCGGGGACTGGGAGAAGCAACTCATGCACATCAAGGACAGCGAGCTGACCACCACGTTGTCGGCCCAACTGGGGGAGGAGCTCGGCGCGGCGGCGTACGCGCGTCTGAACACCGCGCTCAGCCCCGCCCGTATGCTGACGCCGCTCGGCAACTACCTGGTCGCCAGGCCCGCGGCCCGATCCGCGGCCCGCAAGATCACCGACGCCACCGACGTACCGCTGGACGCGGCCATGGTCCTGGGGATCACGGCGGACGCCCTGCACGTGTGGAAGGCGGACCCGATGCTCAACCAGGTCCACGAACACATCGGTTCGGTGCCGCTGTCCCGCATCGCGGGGATGCGGGTGGAGGCCGGCCGTACCTGGCATGACGTGAAGATCACCCTCGACGACAACAACGAGATCGCCCTCCAGGCACGCGGCGAGGTGCACGCGATCGTGAGCGCCTACGAACAGCGGGGCGTGGGCGCCTGACGCGCGCGGCCACCCACCGGCAGGTGGTCCCTGAACCGACAGGACGGGGCAGCCGGGCGGGTCAGGCGCCCGCGAGCTCCGCGAGCAACGCCCCGTTGAACGTGAAGGCGCGGCGCGACTCGGCGATCACGCGGTCCCGCTCGGCGGCGTCGAGCGGCATCGCGTCCAGCAGCGTGCGGTACTCCCGCTTGAAGGCGGCCGGGTTGGGGATCGCGTCGAACACGTAGAAGCGCACGCCGTCCCCTTTGTGGTCGAACCCCCAGGTCTTCTGGGCGGTGTCGCGCACCACCTGGCCGCCGGAGAGGTCGCCGAGGTAGCGGGTGTAGTGGTGCGCGACGTAGCCGGCCGGCCAGGTGGCGGCGACCTCGGCGATCCGCGCGGTGTACGCGGCGATGGCCGGCAGCGGGACCGCCTTCCGCCGCCAGCCGGGGCCGCGCAGATGGTCGAGGTCGCGCTCCAGCGAGGGCACGCGCAGGAGTTCGGGGTACAGGAAGGGCGCGGCCACCGGATCGGCCGCGAGCGCGACGGCGCCGTCCTCCAACGCGCGGTACACGAACCACAGTTGCTCGGTGTAGCGGGCATACGCCCCGACGCCGAGACGGCCGCCGAGCATGTCGCTCATGAACGTCGTGTTGTTCACCTCGGTGTGCAGGTCCTGGCTCGCGGTGCGGATGACGGTGGAGAAGGGGGCGGCGACGGGCAGCGGCGACATGGCGGATCTCCTGGGATCGGCAACTTAGGTCTACCTGAGCAAGGCTTGCCTGACTTGTTTCGTCAAGACCTTACCGACAGTCCGTCGGTAAAGGTTGTGCGGGAACACTTCCACCCCGAGTGGCTGTTCAATCCGGCCAGGGGGCAGGATGGCCTCCACCGTCGGCGTACCGTGTCGAGTAGCGGGGTGGGCATGGGGGCGAGGGAAGGAGCTCGATGGCAGGTAGGAACAGGTTGTCCGGCTGGTTGCGCCGAGGCGCGGACAGCGGGTCGTCCTCCTCGACCGCCGCCCGCCCCGGCCGGTCGCCGCGCTCCGCCCGCGGCTCCCGCTCCCGCCCGTCCGTGCCCGACCCGCGGCGCGACGAACTGACCCGGGCCGCCGCGCAGGCCGGCTTCCGGCTGGTCCCGGCCGCCCACCCCGAGGGCTACGGCTGTTCTTGCGAGCGGATCGGCTGTCCGATCCCGGGCCTGCACCCGGTCTCGCCGGCCTGGCAGACCCAGGCGTCCACCGAGCCGCAGCGCGTCGAGGACTGGCTGCGCACCCATCCGCTGGCGAACTTCGTCACCGCGACCGGCATCGGCCACGACGTGCTCGACGTCCCCTCGGACGCGGGACAGCTCGCCCTGGAGCGGCTGACGGCCGACGCCGCGACGCTCGGACCGGTCGCCGCGTTCGGCGAGGACCGGCTGCTGTTCTTCACCGCGACCCGCGGCACGCCCGCCGACGAGGACGAGTGGTGGCCCTGCGAGCTGGACAGCCACCCCGAGACCGCCGACGAGCACCCCGGCATCCGCTGGCACTGCCGCGGCAGCTACGTCCTCCTGCCGCCCGCGCGGCTGCCCTCCGGGCACACCGTCCAGTGGCTCGACGGCCACGGCCCCGATCTGCCGCTGCCCGACCCGCTGCCCGTGCTCGCCGTCCTCACCGACGCCTGCGGCCAGTTCGGCTACGAGTTCGAGCCCGAATCCATCGCGTGGGGCCGCTGAGCAACCCCCCGGGGTGCCCCATCCTGCCTGTTGAGGGACCACCCGCCGGTGATGGGCTTGTCGCGCCGTTCCCCGCGCCCCTGGATGTGCTCGGGCCCCTCCGGGGCAAGCACGCGGCGAACCGCACATACTCGGGGGCGCTGGGGGCACTCCCCCTGGCTCCGCCGGGGGCACCCCCACCCAGGTGAAGCTCTGGGGGAGGAACTGCGCGACAAGCCACCGCGGACCGCAAGGCCCCGTGACGGCAGGACGGGGCACCCCGGAGGGTCAGGGGCACCGCGCTACGCGCCCTTCGCGGAGACCAGCCCCGTCAGGCTGCTGAGGAACTTCACCTTCGCGCCGGCCTTCTTCGGCGGCACGACCACCATGCTCTGGGCGACGCGGGCGAGGGTGATCGACGTCTTGGGGGTGCCCGAGGTGAGCGCCTTGGTGTCCGTGTCGAGATTGAGGTGGTAGCCCGCGCGGAAGGTCGCGCGGGATTGGTGGCGCGAGCCGAAGAAGACGACCGCGCCGCCATCGGTGGTGCGCAGCGCGATGGGCGCGAAGTCGCCCGAGATGTCGGGCTGATCGGCGTACTGGGTCACGGTGTTGGCCGTCCGCGAGGACTTCGCGTGGCTCGCCTTGAGACCGGAGGTGGCCGGCCCGTCAGCGAACACCTTCGCCGTGTCGGCCCCGTTCTTCCCGTCGCCCTTGGCGTCGCCCTTCCCGCCGTCCAGGTAGCCGGTGTACCGCGCGCTCAACTGCCCCGGCTGGACCAGCAGATCGGTGCCCGCCAGCGGCAGCGCCTCGGCGTGGCCGTGCTTGTCGACCGCGAAGTCCGGCAGCGCGTCGGGTGCGGCCACCCCGAGGAAGTCCGCCAACCACGGCTCGGTGGGGCCGCCGCGGCGGAACGCCAGCAGCCAGCGCGAGTCGCCGTTGCGGTTCGTCTGCGCCTCCGTGACGAAGAACTTCGGCCAGCCGCGCTGCTCGGGGATGAAGAACTTCTCGTCGGAGAACTTCAGCGCCGAGTAATTCCGGTTCCCCTGGGGGTTGTTGGCGTGCTTGGCCCGCACTCCGGCCTGGTCGATCGCGCCCAGTGGGCCCGTCTCGATGGCCTCGATCGCCTGCTCGTCATAGGACTTGGTGGCCTTGTTGTTCTGCGCGGCGAAGTTCGCCAGCACCTTGGCCGCCTCGGCGGGACGTATCGACGGAATGAGTGCGCGCTCGCCGTGCACCGTCATGCAACCGGCCAGCGGCACGGTCAGCGCGATGGCGGCGGCCCCGAGGCACAACCTGCGGCAGATCATGGCGCGTCGGCTCTCCTTCGTACCCGGTGGGATCGCCGCAAACCCTACCGGGCAGCGCCCGCTACGGGAGCGTGAGTACCTCGGCTCCGTCGGCCGTCACGACCAATGTGTGCTCGAACTGGGCAGTCCGCTTGCGGTCCTTGGTGACGACCGTCCAGCCGTCCTCCCACAGGTCGTACTCGTGCGTGCCCAGCGTCAGCATCGGTTCGATGGTGAAGGTCATCCCGGGCCGCATCATCGTGGTCGCCCGCGGGTCGTCGTAGTGCGGGATCACCAGGCCCGAGTGGAAGGAGGTGTTGATGCCGTGCCCGGTGAAGTCGCGCACCACGCCGTACCCGAAGCGCTTCGCGTACGACTCGATCACCCGCCCGATCACATTGATCCGGCGGCCCGGCCGGACCGCCTTGATCGCGCGGTCCAGCGCCTCCCGGGTGCGCTCCACCAGCAGCCGCGACTCCTCGTCCACGTCCCCGACGAAGTACGTCGCGTTGCAGTCGCCGTGCACACCGTGGATGTACGCCGTCACGTCCAGGTTGACGATGTCGCCGTCCCGCAGCACCGTCGAGTCGGGGATGCCGTGGCAGATCACCTCGTTGACCGAGGTGCACAGGGACTTCGGGAAGCCGCGGTAGCCCAGGTCCGACGGGTACGCCTTGTGATCGACCATGTACTCGTGGGCGATCCGGTCCAGCTCGTCCGTGGTCACCCCGGGCGCCACGGCCTTCGCCGCCTCCTCCATCGCCCGCGCGGCGATCCGGGAGGCGATCCGCATCCGGTCGACGGTCTCCTCGTCCTGCACCTCCGGGCCGGTGTACGGGGTCGGCCCCGGCCTGCCCACGTATTCGGGGCGCGGGATCGACCCGGGCACCTGACGGGCGGGGGAGAGGGTGCCGGGCACGAGCAGCGACTGACCAGACATGCCGACGAGTGTATCCACGGTGGATCGGGCACGATGGGATGGGGCCGCGCCCGACAACGGGAGGGGCTCCGCCGGGCAAGGCGGCCCGCACCCGCCGGTGAGCGAGAGGGAGAGCGCGATGGCCTTTCACAAGGCGAACAAGCCCGCCGGGAAGCCGGGGGAGTGGTTCTACTGCCTCAAGCACAAGCGGGTCGAGGAAGGGCCCGACTGCCCCTCCAAGGACCGCTTCGGCCCCTACGCCACCAAGGAAGAGGCCGAGCACGCGATGGAGCGGGTCACCGAGCGCAACGACGAATGGGATTCCCAGAACTGAGTCGTCCGGGTGGTGCGTTCTCGTAGGTGTGGGACCTCGCGGTGGGTGCGTGGCTTGGGGTACCTCCCGGGCGAAGCTGTGGGGGGAGCGCCGTTCCCCCCACCGGCGGGTGGTCCCGGGGCCGGCCGGACAGGGCAGCCCGGCGGGTCGGGGACACCCCCACGGTGCGACCATAAGAGGATGACCGCCGCTGACGATGTGAAGAAGCCCGCCGCCAAGGACCCCTGGGCGCTCCCTGACGTGTCCGGCCTGACCGTGGGAGTGCTGGGCGGGACCGGCGACCAGGGCCGGGGCCTGGCCTACCGGCTGGCGCGGGCCGGCCAGTCCGTGGTGATCGGCTCGCGGGACGCGGCACGCGCGGAGGCGGCCGCGGCCGAGCTGGCCGCGGGCGGGAAGGGCGTCGCGGGAGTCCAGGGCGCGGAGAACGCGGAATGCGCCCGCCGCAGCGACATCGTGATCGTGGCGGTCCCGTGGGAGGGCCACGCGAAGACCCTGGAAGCGCTGCGCGAACCTCTCGCCGGCAAGCTCGTGATCGACTGCGTCAACCCGCTCGGCTTCGACAAGCAGGGCGCCTACGCGCTGACCCCCGACGAGGGCAGCGCCGCCCAGCAGGCCGCCGCGCTGCTCCCGGACTCCCGGGTCACCGCCGCCTTCCACCACCTGTCCGCGGTGCTCCTCCAGGACCCCGCGGTCGAGACCATCGACACCGACGTCATGGTGCTCGGCGAGTCCCGCGCCGACACCGACCTCGTGCAGGCGCTGGCCGGCCGCATCCCCGGCATGCGCGGCGTCTTCGCGGGCCGGCTGCGCAACGCCCACCAGGTCGAGTCCCTGGTGGCCAACCTGATCTCCGTCAACCGCCGCTACAAGGCCCACGCCGGCCTGCGCGTCACCGACGTGTGACGTCCGGCGGCCCGCCGGGCCGCGACGCCCCCGACCACCCGCACCAGCACAGGAGCCCGACCGCCATGCCCCGCCTCGCCCGCTACTCCCTGATCGTGTGCCTGCTGGCCGTGGCGGCCGCGGTGGTGTCCTTCGTCAACGGTCAGTGGATCGGGGTGGTCTGGGTACTGCTCGCCGGCCTCACCAGCAACATGTGCTGGTACTACTACCGCAAGGCGAAGATGGCGGCCGCGGCCGCACAGCGCGCCGCCGGGTGAACTGACAGCGCGCTCACGGCCGTTCGGCGCTTCCAGCCGTTCCAGCCGTATTAGCCGTTCCAGCTCTGCCGGACCGTCGAGCGCGGTCAGTGCTTCCAGAACTGGAAAAGGTAGTAGCCGTAGCCCGCCATCCAGTCCGGCACGTTGAACCACGTCATCACGTGGTACATCGCGTCGAAGAACTTGACGTTCACCGAGTGGATGTAGAGCACCCCGAAGACGGCGAGCATCCCGAACGGCGCGAACGGCTGCACCTGGCGGCGCACTTCGTAGGACAGCCACGGCTCGAGCACGCCGTACCCGTCGAGGCCGGGGATGGGCAGGAAGTTCATGATGGCCGCGGTCACCTGGAGCAGCGCGAGGAACCCCAGGGCGGCCTGGAAGTCGTGCGGCCAGGAGTCGGCCAGGCCGAGGGTGAAGGGGAGCATCAGCAGGACGGCGAAGAGCACGTTGACGAGCGGGCCCGCGGCGGAGATGAGGCTGTGCCGCAGCCGGCCGCGGATGCGGTTGCGCTCGATGAGCACGGCGCCGCCGGGCAGGCCGATGCCGCCCAGGATGACGAAGATCAGCGGCAGCAGGATGGACAGCGCCGCGTTGGCGTACTTCAGCGGGTTCAAGGTGAGGTAGCCCTTGGCCTCGACGCTGGTGTCGCCGCTGTGCAGGGCGGTGCGGGCGTGCGCGTACTCGTGCAGGCACAGCGAGAAGAGCCAGCCGGAGAGGACGAACAGGAACACCGCGAAGCCGGCGTCGGACGCGTAGCCCGCCCACACCGCCCAGCCGGAGACCACCATCACCGCGGTGATGCCGAGGAACACCGGGCTGATCCGGCGGTTCTCTCCTCGCCTGGTCATGCGCAGCGGAGTGACGGTCATGTTGCGGGCTCCTCGCGGGGCGGGGGTGTGGTGCGGTGCGGTGCCGCCCGATCATGCCATCCCGGGCAGGCTCGGACACGTGCCACGTCCGCAAAACGGACGGCGGCCGGCCCTGGTTCCGGCCCCCGGGGCCCGCGGTGGCCGTCCGCGGCGGGTTCGTGCCGGGCGGTGCGGCGGGCCCGTACCGGCCGGGTCCGGCCGGTATCCGCCGAGCCCCGGGCGCCGCCGGGACGACGGGCCCGCCCACTTCGTGACATCGGCCACGCCGACTCCGTAAGAATGGGGCCGTGCGATACACGATCCTCGGCCCCACCCAGGCCCTGCGGGACGACGGCGACCCCGTCGCGCTCGCGGGCGGCCGCCTGCGCGCGCTGCTCACCGCGCTGGCGCTGCGGCCCGGCCGGGTGGTCGGCGCGGACATCCTGATCGACGAGGTGTGGGACGGCGAGCCGCCCGCCGGGGCCACCGGAGCGCTCCAGGCGCTGGTCGGCCGGCTGCGCCGGGCGCTGGGGCACGACGCGGTCGGCTCGGTGGGCGGCGGTTACCGGCTGGAGGCCGCCCGCGACGACGTGGACCTGTACCGCTTCGAGCGGCTGGCCGAGGAGGGCGCGCGGGCGCTCGCCGACGGCGACCCGGTGAAGGCCGCCGGGCTGCTCGGGGACGCGCTCGCGCTGTGGCGCGGCCCGGCGCTGTCCGACCTGCCGGACCGGGGCACGGCCGCCGTACGCAGCGAGGCCCTGCGGCTGGACGCCCACCGGCAGCGGCTCACCGCGGAGCTCGCCCTCGGCCGGGCCGGGCAGGTGCTGCCCGAACTCGCCGAACTGGCCGCCGCGCACCCCCTGGACGAGCCCCTGCGCGCCCTCCACATCCGCGCCCTGCGTGCCGCCGGCCGC
>NZ_JACEGK010000353.1:0-8285 GCF_056859195.1 Streptomyces sp. NH27 | reverse complement strand
TCGTCCACTACGTCGGCATCTCGCTGGTCGCCTACAGCCACAACTGATCCAGCCGGACCCGGTCCGGCCACCACCTCCCTGCCAGATCGGCTCCCCCAGAACCGACCCGCCGCACCCGCCACGCCCCGAACTCCCCGCCCACGGGAGTGCGGGGCTTTCGCATGTCCGGAGTGACAGCTACTATTTTTTAGTAGTCACTCTCATTTGACATCTACTCGCGGGAGATCTCGTGTCGGCACCGTCCGCAACACCCTCCGCAGCAGCGCCCCACACCCACGAGCCGGGCGCCGACCCCAGGAGATGGCTCGCGCTCGGCGCGCTGGTCGCCAGCACCCTCGTGCTCAGCTTCGACCTGACGATCCTCAACGTGGCGCTGCCGAGCATGGCCGGGCAGATCCACGCCGGGACCGGCGACCTGCAGTGGATCGTGGACTCGTACACCGTGGTCTTCGCCGCCGCGATGCTGCCCGCGGGCCTGCTCGGCGACCGGTTCGGGCGGCGCCGGATGCTGGTGGCCGGCCTGGTCGTGTTCCTCGCCGGCTCGATGATCGGCACCCTCGCGCACAGCCCGGGGCCGGTGATCGCGGCCCGTACCGTGATGGGCCTGGGCGGGGCGTTCGTGATGCCGCTGGCGCTGTCGGTGATCCCGTCGCTGTTCGGCCCGGCCGACCGGCCCAAGGCGGTGGCCATCACCAGCACCTCGATGGCGCTCGGCATGCCGCTCGGCCCGATCATCGGCGGCGCGCTGCTGGAGCACTTCTGGTGGGGCTCGGTCTTCCTGATCAACATCCCGCTGGTCGCGATCAGCATCGTGGCCTGCGTGCTGCTGCTCCCCGAGACCCGCGACCCGGCCGCGCCACGGGTGGACCCGGTCGGCACCGTGTGCGCGGCCGCGGGCCTAGGCGCCCTGGTCTACGGCATCATCGAGGCCCCCGACTGCGGCTGGGCCGACCCGCTGGTGCTGGGCTCGCTGCTCGGGTCGGTGCTGCTGATCGCCGCGCTGGTGCTGCGCGAGCGCGGGGTGTCGCGGCCGATGCTCGACCTGTCGCTGCTGCGGCAGCGCGGCTTCCTGTGGAACGCGGTGGCTGCGACCCTGGTCAGCTTCATCCTCACCGGCCTGCTCTTCGTGCTGCCGTCCTACCTCCAGACCGTGTTGGGCTACAACGCCTTCGGCACCGGCCTGCGGCTGCTGCCGATGATGGGCGGGCTGATGGTCGCCGCCCGGCTCAGCGCCGGCCTGGTACGGCGGTTCGGCCCCCGGCCGGTGATCGCCGGCGGGCTGCTGCTGCTCGCCGCGGCCGCCTTCCTCGGGGCCACCACCGGCAGCGGCGACGGCTACGGCGCCTGCGCGACCTGGCAGCCGATCGCCGGGCTCGGCTTCGGCCTGGCCATCGTGCCCTCGATGGACGGCGCGCTCGGCGCGCTCCCCCGCGACCGGGCCGGCAGCGGCTCGGGGCTGCTCCAGACGCTGCGGCAGACCGGCTCCGCGGTCGGCGTCGCGATCCTCGGCAGCGTGCTGGCTTCCGGCTACCGCGACCGGCTCGGCTCCACCCGGCTGACCGGCGCGGCGGCCCACACCGCACGGGACTCCGTGGTCGGCGCGCACCAGGTCGCCGCCAAGCTCGGCGACCGCGCGCTCGCCGCCGCCGCGGACCGGGCCTACGTCCACGGCATGGACCTGGCGATCGTGGTCTGCGGCGCCGCCGCACTGGCCGCGGCCGCGCTCGTCGCGGTCTTCCTGCCCGACACGCGCACGCCGGCGGTCCCCGGCAAGGTATCCGGCAAGGCATCCGGGAAGGCCGCGGACAACGCGTCCGGCCGGGCATCCGGCCAGGCCACCGCACCGGACGCACGGCAGGACGTACCGCAGGGCGCGCCCGCCCCCATGGCTCCCGGGGCCACCGATGCCCGACAATGAGCGGCATGTGCCCTCGTACGACCCCCACCGACGTGCCCGCGCCCGGCCTGCGGGAACGCAAGAAGGTCAAAACCCGGCAGGCCATCCGCACGGCCGCGTACCGGCTCTTCGCCGAGCAGGGGTACGACGCGACGCCGATCGACCAGATCGCCGCCGAGGCGGACGTGTCGCCCAGTACCGTCTTCCGCTACTTCCCCACCAAGGAGGACATCGTCCTCACGGACGAGTACGACGACGACATGGCGGGGGTACTGCGCACCCGACCGATGGACGAGCCGGCGCTGGCCTCCGTACGGCACGTCATGCACGAGGTGCTGGGGCGCATGCTCGCCGACCCGCGGGCGCGCGAGGAACTGGTCCGGCGCGAGGAACTGGTCCGGGACGTGCCGGCGATCCGCGCCCGCGCGCACGAGTCGATGTCCACGACCGGGCGGCTGCTCGGCGGCATCATCGCGGAGCGGACCGGGCGGCCCGCGGACGACCTGGAGGTCCGGGTCTTCACGACGGCGGTCTTCGGGGCGATCCACGAGACCACGATGTACTGGATCGAGCACCACCGGTCCGAGGACATCATCGCGCTGCTCGACCGCACCCTCGGGTTGCTCCGCCGAGGCCTCGACATTCCGCCGACCTGAACCACCCCGTGCCCGCGGGACCGGGGCACCGGGGGGTCAGGAGCCGCCTCGGAGTTGGGAGCGCAGGGCGCGCGGGTCGGAGGTGGGGGCGTCGCAGACGAAGCGGCGGCAGACGTATGCGGCGGCGCGCCCTGCCCGGGTCGGGCGCCCCCGCAGCAGCGGGAACTCCTCCGACCCTTCCTCCCCGATCGCCACTACGGCGCCGGGTGCGGCGCCGAGCAGCGCGGTGCGGTGCAACTCGTCGGTGAGAGGGTCACCGACCGCCCCGACGACAGCCACCTCACGCGGCCCGTCGAGCATCGCCTCGGCCACGGCGAGCCCCCATCCGACGAAGCGGGGCGCGCGGGCGGCCAGCGCCCCGACCACGCCGAGCGCGCGTTCCGCCGCGGTACGGTGCCGCTCGGAACCGGTGTGGGCGGCATACGACAGCAGAGCACCCGCCGCGGCGTTCCACCCGGAGGGCACCGCGTTGTCGGTCGGGTCCTGCGGGCGGCGGATCAGCACCTCGGCGTCGTCGGCGGTGTCGTAGAGCGTGCCGTCGGGCGCGGTGAAGTGCGCGAGCACCCCGTCCAGCAGCAGCCCCGCGAAGTCCAGCCAGACGCCCTCCCCGGTGGCGGAGGCCAGCGCGAGGAACCCCTCGGCGACGTCGCCGTAGTCCTCCAGCACGCCCGCGTTGGCGCCCGGGGCGCCGTCGCGGGAGGTGCGCAGCAGCCGCCCGTGGGGGTCGAAGTGGACGCGTACCAGCAGGTCGGCGGCGTCGACCGCGGCCTGCACCAGGTCGGGCCGGTCGAAGTAGGCACCGGTCTCGGCGAGCGCGGCGATGGCCAGCCCGGTCCAGGCGGCGACCACCTTGTCGTCCCGGCCCGGCCGGGGCCGCCGCGCCCTGGCGGTGAGCAGCCGGTCTCGTACGGACGCCACCCGGTCGGCGTCCACCACGCCGTTGCCCTGCGGGAGTTGGAGTACCGAGGCGCCTTCCTCGAAGGTGCCCCCCTCGGTCACCCCGAAGTAGCCGGCCGCGAACTCCCCGTCGGCGGTGCCGAGTTCAGCGGCGAGTTGGGCTGGCGTCCATACGTAGTAGGCGCCTTCGACGCTGTGGCCGGCGCCGTCGTCGCTGTCGGCGTCCAGCGCGGAGGCGAACCCGCCCTCGGCCGTACCGAGTTCGGCGACCATGAAGTCCGCGGTCTCCAGGGCGATCCGGCGGGCGAGGTCGGAGCCGGTGGCCCGCCACAGGTGCGCGTACACGCGGGTGAGCAGCGCGTTGTCGTAGAGCATCTTCTCGAAGTGCGGCACGCACCACTCGCGGTCCACGCTGTAGCGGGCGAATCCGCCGGCGAGTTGGTCGTAGATCCCGCCGCGGGCCATCGCCTCGCAGGTGTCGCGGACCATCCGCAGGGCGCCCTCGGCGCCGGTGCGGGAGTGGTGGCGCAGCAGGAACTCCAGCGCCATCGACGGCGGGAACTTCGGCGCGCCGCCGAAGCCGCCGTGTGTCGCGTCGTACGCCCGGGTCAGGCCGAGCAGCGCCCCGGCGAGTTCGCTCTCGCCCACGCCGCCGGACGCGTCGCCGTACGCCCCGGCCCGCTCGGACAGTTCGCGTACGATCCGGCCGGCCACCTCGCCGACCTCCTCGCGGCGCTCCCGCCACGCGGCGACCACGCCCTCCAGCACCTCCAGGAACCCGGGCATGCCGCCGCGCGGGGTGGGCGGGAAGTAGGTGCCGAAGTAGAACGGTTCACCCTCGGGGGTGAGGAACACCGTCATCGGCCAGCCGCCCTGGCCGGTGGCGGCCTGCACGGCCTCCATGTAGACCGCGTCGACGTCCGGGCGCTCCTCGCGGTCCACCTTGACCGCGACGAAGTGCTCGTTCAGGTAGGCGGCGACCGCCTCGTCCTCGAACGACTCGTGGGCCATCACATGGCACCAGTGGCAACTGCTGTACCCCACGCTCAGCAGCATCGGCACACCCCGCTTGCGGGCGGCGGTGAACGCGTCCTCCCCCCAAGGCCACCAGTCCACCGGGTTGTCCGCGTGCTGAAGCAGATAGGGCGACGTCGAGTCACCAAGTCGGTTCACCCGGCCACTTTCTCACGCCGCCACGACCGTCCGCGCCCGCCGACGTGGAGGTGTCGTGACAGCCGCTCCACGGCCCACCGTCACGCATCACCCATCACGCGTCCCCGGCCATTACGCTGGGCCTACTGCCGTCGGACGGCGTCGGAGACCAGGAGGACCGGTAGTTACACGATGAGTGCCGAGATGGTCGTACCCGCCTGGATGCACGAGCGGATCACCGCCGAACAGTACGACTCGTGGTCCGCCGAGCAGTGCGCGGGCATCGAAGTGGTGGACGGCATGGTCGTCGTGAGCCCGAGCGCATCCGTTCGGCACAGCCGTGTCGCCAGGATCATCGCGAACGCCCTGGACGCCGCCGCGGGCCCGGAGTGGAACGCGGACACCGACTTCGATGTGCGGCTCCAGGATGTGCCCCTGACCAACCGGCGCCCCGACGTGGTGGTGTACCGGGCGGACACATTCGACGAAAACCCCACCCGCCCGGAGCACGTACTGCTCGCAGTGGAGGTCGTCTCGCCCGGCTCGGAGACCACCGACCGGGTGGTCAAGGTGGCGCAGTACGCGCGCGCGGGCATTCCGTTCTACTGGCGGGTCGAGCAGACGCCGACGACCGTGGCGCTGGTCTACACGTATGTGCTGGACGCGGCGAGCGGGCGTTACCGGGAGGGCGACGTGTTCACCGGTGTGATCAAGGCGGCCGCCCCGTTCCCGGTCGAGGTCGACCTCCAAGCGGTCTGATCGCGGGCGCGCCGGAGCTGGTTCCGGGCGCGTGCCCGGCCTTCGACGACCGCCCGGAAAAAAACTTCGGCGGCCGTGTCGATTCCGGCTCGGCCCGCTCGACGCACTGGTGGGAGCGGGAAGAAGTCCCGCGGCCGGAGACTCTCCGGACGGATCGAAGGAGCACGAGATGCGTTACATGATGCTGGTCAAGATGGACCCCTCGAAGGCGCCCGCGGCGGGGCCGAGCGCGGAGATGATGACGGAGATGGGCAAGCTCGTCGACGAGATGGCCAAGGCCGGGGTGCTGCTGGACACCGGGGGCCTGCGGCCGGTCGAGGAGAGCACCGTGATCCGCCTGTCCGGCGGGAAGCAGACCGTGCTGGACGGCCCGTTCACCGAGGCCAAGGAGATCATCGGCGGCTACTGCGTCGTGCAGGTGAAGTCGCAGGAGGAGGCCCTGGAGTGGGCGTCCCGTTTCCTGGCGGTGCACGACGACGAGTGGGAGCTGTCGTCGGAGATCCGGCAGATCGTGGAACCGCAGTAGCGCGATCCGCGCGTCGGGGGGCGCCTGCTGTGCGCGGGCGCCCCCCGGCTGCTGTGATGGGGCGGTGTGACGGACGACGAGAGGCAGGCGCGGGCAGCGGTGGGCGGGCACGGGCAGTCCCGTACGGACCCGGGACCGGACGGCCACGGCCCGGGAGGAGAGGAAGCCCCCGGCCGGGACACGCATCGGACCGTGGCCGCGGTGTGGCGGATCGAGTCCCCGCGGCTGGTGGCCGGGCTGGCCCGGCTGGTGCGGGACCTGGACACGGCGGAGGAGCTGGCCCAGGACGCGCTGGTCGCCGCGCTGGAGCAGTGGCCGCGCGAGGGGGTACCACGCAACCCGGGCGCGTGGCTGATGACCACCGCCAAGCGGCGGGCGATCGACCAGATCCGCCGGGACGAGACGTTCGCCCGCAAGCTGCGGCTGCTGGCCCGCGAGCAGGAGACCGGGCCGGGTCCCGCGGACGTCGAGGAGGCGTTCGCGCGGGCGGAGGACCCGGAGGCGATCGAGGACGACCTGCTGCGGCTGGTGTTCACCGCGTGCCACCCGGTGCTGTCCCGCGAGGCGCGGGTCGCGTTGACGCTGCGGCTGGTGGGCGGCCTGACCACGGACGAGATCGCCCGCGCGTACCTGGTCGCGGAGCCGACGGTGGCCCAGAGGATCGTCCGGGCCAAGCGGACCCTGGCGAAGGAGCGGGTGCCGTTCGAGGTGCCGGACGGGCCGGAGCGGGCGCAGCGCCTCGCGTCGGTGCTCGAGGTCGTCTACCTGGTCTTCAACGAGGGCTACTCCGCGACCGCCGGCGACGACTGGACGCGGCCCGCGCTGTGCGAGGACGCGCTGCGGCTGGCCCGGGTACTGGCGGGGCTGATGCCGGCCGAGCCGGAGGTGCACGGGCTCGCCGCGCTGCTGGAGATCCAGGCGTCCCGGTCGGCCGCGCGCGGTGGCGCCGAGCCGGTGCTGCTGGGCGACCAGGACCGGGGGCGCTGGGACATGCTGCTGGTGCGCCGCGGGTTCGCCGCGCTGGCCCGGGCGAACGCCGCGGCGCGGGAGCGGGGCGTGGCGCCGGGGCCGTACGCGCTCCAGGGCGCGATCGCCGCCTGCCACGCGAGCGCGCTCGACGTGGCGGACACCGACTGGGACCGGATCGCCGGGCTGTACCGGATGCTGGCCGCGCGGACCGGCTCCCCCGTGGTCGAGCTGAACCGCGCGGTGGCGGTCGGCATGGCGCGGGGCCCGGCCGCGGGTCTGGAGATCGCCGACGCGCTCGCGGCCTCGGGTGCGCTCGCGGGCTACCACCTGCTGCCGTCGGTACGGGCGGACCTGCTGCTGCGGCTGGGGCGTACGGCCGAGGCGCGCGCGGAGTTCGCCCGGGCCGCCGGGTCGACCCGGAACAACGCCGAACGGGCGCTGCTGCTGCGGCGAGCGGCGGAGGCGGGCGGGGACGCGGTGGCCGGCGGCGATCCCGACGGGGAGGCGGACGCTGACGCGGACACGACGGCGGAAACGGGACCAGGACCGGGGCCGGGAACAGGCTCCGGCGCGGGAACGGACTCCGGTGCGCGAACAGGCTCCGGCGCGGGACCAGGCTCCGGCGCGGGGACGCGGACCGAGAGGTGACCTTCCGCTCCGCGGCGTCGTCAACGGCCTTGTGCCACAAGGTGGTTGACGACGGCCGGCCCGGACCGTGCGCGCACGCCCGTACCCGCCGCGGCGCGGTCCCGCCGTCGGCGTCGCGGGGTCCGCTCCGGGCGGTTGTCAACGGCGCACCGGCAACGGGGGGTTGAGGCGGGCCCGGTACGGGAACCTCCTACTACCCGTGGAGTGTCGTTCACCACGGGGGCCGGCGGTAAGGGGAGGGCATGTGGCGGAGTCGCGGATCGCGTTGCGGGCGGCGGACCGGGCCGAGGTGGAGCGGCTGCTGCGGCGGGCGGTGACCGAGCGGGGCACCGGCGCCGGTAGCGCCACGGGCGATACGCGGGCGCTGCTCGCGCGCGGCCGGAAGCAGCTGGACGACCTGGCGGGCGCCGCCCCGGAGGAGTACGCCGCCTACCGCGCGGCGCTGCGCGAGGGCCGGGCCGCCTCCAACGTGTCCGCGATGGCGCCCGGTTCGGTTCCCGGGCTGGCCGCGATCGTGGCCGCGGTGGTCTCCTTCGGCCTCGACCTCGGCCATGGGCTGTCGGCCGGCGCCGCCGTGGTCACCGGGCTCGCCACCGGCGCCGTGACCTTCTGCGTGGCGGCGCTGCGCACCCTCCGGGCGCACCAGGCGCTGCCGGCAGGCGCCGCGCAGGCCAGGGCGGCATGGCTGGCGGCGGTGGAGCAGCGCGGGATAGGGCCGTTCGTGCGGGAGACGCAGCCGTCCGGGCAGGTCGCCGGGCAGGTCGCCGGGCAGCGGACCGCC
>NZ_JACEGK010000352.1:0-8301 GCF_056859195.1 Streptomyces sp. NH27 | reverse complement strand
GCGCCGCCCTGCGTGACGTCGACCGGCAGCATGACCAGTGCGGTGGTGCCGCCGGAGTCCGACGGGCGCAGCTGGATGCGGATGCCGTGCCGCAGGGACAGCCGGCCGACCACGAACAGGCCCATCCGGCGGGAGACGGAGACGTCCACGGTGGGCGGGTTGGCCAGCCGCTCGTTGATGTCGGCGAGGTCCTCCGGGGACAGGCCGATACCGGTGTCGTGGATCTCGATCAGCACGCGGCCGTCGGGCAGCGAGTGACCGGTGACCCGCACCTTGGTCTGCGGGGAGGAGAACGAGGTGGCGTTCTCCAGCAGCTCGGCGAGCAGGTGCACGAGGTCGTTGACGATACGACCGGTGACCTCGGCCGACGGCACCGACGTCAGCTCGATCCGCTCGTACTGCTCCACCTCGGACGCGGCGGCGCGCAGCACGTCGACCAGCGGGACCGGGCGGGTCCACCGGCGGCCGGGCTCCTCACCGGCGAGGACCAGCAGGTTCTCACCGTTGCGGCGCATGCGGGTCGCGAGGTGGTCGAGCTTGAACAGCGACGAGAGCTGGTCCGGGTCGGCCTCGCGCGATTCCAACTCGGAGATTAGCGACAGCTGGCGCTGGATGAGGCCCTGGCTGCGGCGGGAGAGGTTGGTGAACATCGCGTTGACGTTGCCCCGCAGCAGCGCCTGCTCGGCGGCGAGCCGGACCGCCTCGCTGTGGACCTCGTCGAACGCGCGGGCCACCTGGCCGATCTCGTCACGGCTGTTGATGCCGATCGACTCGACCGAGGTGTCGACGTCCTGCGGGTCGGTGTCGGACAGCTGCTTCACCAGCTCGGGCAGCCGCTTCTGGGCGACGTCCTGGGCGGTCTGCTGGAGCCGGCGCAGCGAGCGGACCATCGAGCGGCCGACGACGAACGCGCCGACCACGGCGACGCCGAGGACCAGCAGGATGATCGCGCCGGATATCAGCGCCTCGCGCTTCGCCTCGCTCTGCAGGTGCAGCGACTTCTGCTGCATCTCGCTGAGCAGCGAGCGCTCGATCTGGTTCATCGCGTCGATCTTGGTCTTCGCCGCGTCGTCCCAGTCCAGGTACGAGCTGTTGATCTTGGTGATCGCGCCCTGCGAACTGGCGATCCGCTCGCGCTCGTTGTCGTGCGCGGCGATCGTGTCGTTGTCGCCCTGGATGGGGCGCAGCAGCGCGGCGGCGTCGGTGCCGTAGACCTTCATGAACCGGGTGATCGCGGTGTTCTCGTCCGCGGCCGCCCACTTCACCGACTGGTACTCGTCGGCGTGGAGCGTGCCGCCACTGGCGAACGCGGCGCTGATCACCGCGCGCTGCATCGACTCGTACTCCTTGGCGGAGGAGAACGCCGACAGCGCGCGGGTCGCCTTGATCATCTGGGAGTTGCTGGTGGCCTGCGCCATGTCCTGGGAGAGCGACAGCAGCGAGGTGACCAGGCCGTCGTACTCGGAGACGGTCTGGGCGATGCCCGACTGGGAGGTGTACGCCTCGCCGCGGATCTCGTTGAGGTTGGCGAGCTGGCCACCGATGGCGACCAGGGTGGCGCGGACCCCGCTGAAGACCGGGTCGGAGTCCGAGATGTCGTCGGTCGCCTGCTCGTAGAGCTTGAGGTCGCGGTCCGTGGCCTGGCGGGAGGCGGCCACCGCGTCGTTGCTCTTCTGGTTGGCCGACAGCGGGCCCGCCGAGCTGTCGCGCTCCTCCTGGAGCGCGGCGGCCAGGTTGGTGGCCTGCTCGGTGATGTCGGTCAGGGTCTTCATGTGCTCGAGCTGGTGGATGTTGTCCACCGAGTTGTTGATGCGCAGGCCGCCGAGGGCGGAGGCGGTGACCACAGGGAGTGCGAGCAGCGAGATGAGTCTGGTGCTGATGCGCCAGTTGCGCATGGCTATTCGGGGGCCGGGCTTGCCGTCGAGGCCGGTGATCTTGCCGGCTTCCATACCGCTGGGCATGCTCATCCGCCCGGGGGCCGCAGTGGTACCCGGCGTGGCGGTTCCGGAGTCGGCCGCGGCCTTGGAGCCGTTGCCGGCCCCGCCGGGCCGCTCCGAGTCGCCCGCAGCGCCGCTGTCCCTCTTGAAACGTCCCTGCACTAGCGTCGCAACCTCTGGACCAGGCGTCCCTCGCCGTGAGGCTGAAGGGACGGTGTCGAGTCATGGGGGCTCAGGCCGGCCCGGGTCGCGGGACGGCTGATGTGCCCTTCACCGCCACTCGGTGTTCCGTCCGCGCCCCCTGCGCGCCGGTTCGTCGAGATGCGGCGGTCCGGGGAATTCCAGCACAGTGCCGGATCTCCCAACAAGGCCCGTAGCCGAGCTGTTGGAATGTGTCACTCGTCGCGATGGACCATATACGCAGCGTCGAGCGTCAGGGTGGCGATATGGGGTGATTACGGACCGCGGTGGTAACTGGTTCCACCGGTGTCGAGCGGCGCCCGAGCCGGCGATCGACGCCTATTTCGGCGTCGATGGAACCTTTGCCTGATTCGCACGTCCGCACCAATTGACCGAATAGCGTGCAATGTGGTGTAGTTCGTGAGCAAAATCACAGACCGTCGGATGTCTGTGCCCGGCCATGGCGGGAATGGGCAGCACTAGCCTGGTGCTTTACATAAGTCGCGGCGATGTCAACCGCCGCCCGCCCACCCCCGAGACCCGAGGTCCACACGGCAGATGAAGACCACCTTGATGTTCCGTCAGATGATCGCCAACCCGCGGCGCACCACTCTCGCGCACCTCAAGGACGCGTCCGAACTGGCCGTCTCGCCGGTCGTGGTGGACACGGCCGACGGCGAACCCGCCGAATCCGCGGTCAACACGCTGCCGCAGCACACGGCGAACCCGCGCCGTACGGTACTCAACGAACTGCCGCAGACCCCCGTCGCCCCCTGAAGCCAGCGCTGACCTGCGGCTATCGCCGGGTCGGCGGAGACCGGACCGGCCGCTAGGGTAAGACCATGCGCATCGTCAGGTTCTCCATCGACGGCAACGTGGCGTTCGGAGCGGTCGAGGGCGACCCTCCCCCTGCCTCCGGTGGGGGGACCCCCAGCGGGCCCGAGGGTCTCGTCGTCAACATCATGAAGGGCGTGCCCTTCGCGGACTTCGAGCTGTCCGGCACGAAGGTCCCGCTGGACAAGGTGCGGCTGCTGTCGCCGGTCCTGCCCAACAAGGTGGTCGCCATCGGCCGCAACTACGCGGCCCACGCCGCGGAGCTGGGCCACGAGGTGCCGGACGCGCCCTGGGCGTTCTTCAAGCCGTCGACCTCGGTGATCGGCCCCGGCGACCCGATCGTGTACCCCTCGTTCTCCAACGAGGTGCACCACGAAGCGGAGTTGGCGGTCGTGATCAGCCGGCTGTGCCGGGATGTGCCGCGGGACCGGGTCAAGGACGTGATCCTCGGCTTCACCTGCGCCAACGACGTGACGGCCCGCGACACCCAGCGCGCCGAGAAGCAGTGGGCGCGGGCGAAGGGCTTCGACTCCTCCTGCCCGATCGGCCCGTGGATCGAGACCTCGCTCGACCTCGAAGCCGCCGGCGACCTGGCGATCACCGCGACCGTCAACGGCGAGCTGCGCCAGGCCGGCCGCACCCGGCAGATGCTGAACTCGATCGAGGACCTGATCGTCAACATCACCGAGGCGATGACGCTGCTGCCCGGTGACGTCCTGCTCACCGGCACCCCCGCGGGCGTGGGCCCGCTGCTCCCCGGCGACGAGGTCGCCGTCACCATCGAAGGCATCGGCACTCTCACCAACAAGGTGATCTCGCGTGGCTAGCGCATCCGCTCCTGCACCCTCCCCCACCTCCGGCGACACCGGCGTACGCGTCCGGTTCTGCCCCTCCCCGACCGGCAACCCGCACGTCGGGCTGATCCGCACCGCGCTGTTCAACTGGGCCTTCGCCCGGCACCAGCAGGGCACCCTGGTCTTCCGCATCGAGGACACCGACGCGGCCCGCGACTCCGAGGAGTCGTACGCGGCGCTGCTGGACTCGATGCGCTGGCTCGGCCTGGACTGGGACGAGGGCCCCGAGGTCGGCGGCCCGTTCGCGCCCTACCGGCAGTCCCAGCGGATGGATCTCTACGCCGACGTGGCGCTGCGGCTGAAGCAGGCCGGGCACGCGTACGACTGCTACTGCACCACCGAGGAGTTGGAAGCCCGCCGTGGGGCCGCCCGCGCGGCCGGCCGCCCCGCCGGGTACGACGGGCACTGCCGGGACCTCACCGCCGAGCAGGTCGCCGCCTACCAGGCCGAGGGCCGCGCCTCGATCGTCCGCTTCCGGGTGCCGGACCGCCCGATCACCTTCACCGACCTGGTCCGCGGCGAGCTGACCTTCACACCGGAGAACGTGCCGGACTACGGCATCGTGCGGGCCAACGGCGCGCCGCTGTACACCCTGGTCAACCCGGTGGACGACGCGCTGATGGAGATCACCCATGTGCTGCGCGGCGAGGACCTGCTCTCCTCCACCCCGCGGCAGATCGCGCTGTACGACGCGCTGATCGAGCTGGGCATCGCCAAGACCGTCCCGGCCTTCGGCCACCTGCCGTACGTCATGGGCGAGGGCAACAAGAAGCTCTCCAAGCGGGACCCGCAGGCGTCGCTCAACCTGTACCGGGAGCGCGGCTTCCTGCCCGAGGGGCTGCTCAACTACCTCTCGCTGCTGGGCTGGTCGTACTCCGCCGACCAGGACGTCTTCTCAATCGCGGAGATGGTGGCGAAGTTCGACATCGCCGACGTCAACGCCAACCCGGCCCGCTTCGACCTGAAGAAGGCCGAGTCGATCAACGCCGATCACATCCGGCGGCTCGGGGTGAAGGAGTTCACCGAGGCGTGCGCGCCGTGGCTGCGCGCGCCCTTCGCGCCCTGGGCGCCGGAGTCCTTCGACGAGGCCGCGTGGCAGGCGATCGCGCCGCACGCCCAGACCCGGGTGACGGTGCTCTCCGACATCACCGCGAACGTCGACTTCCTCTTCCTCGACGAGCCGGCCGACGACGAGGCGTCGTGGGCGAAGGCGATGAAGGAGGGTTCGGACGCGCTGCTGCGCACCGTCCGGGAGAAGCTGGCGGGGGCGGACTGGTCCGCCCCCGAGTCGCTCAAGGACGCGGTGCTCGCCGCGGGCGAGGAGCACGGCCTCAAGCTCGGCAAGGCCCAGGCGCCGTTGCGGGTCGCGGTCACCGGCCGCACGGTCGGCCTGCCGCTCTTCGAGTCGCTCCAGGTCCTGGGCCGCGACCGCTCCCTCACCCGCATCGACGCGGCCCTGGCGAAGCTGGGGTGACGTAACCCCTTGGGGTGGGTGGTCCTGTCGGTTCAGGGACCACCTGCCGGTGGGGGGTTCTCGCGCCGTTCCCCGCGCCCCTGGTTGTCTGCGGCTCCCTCCGTGTCAGCACGGAGGGAGCCGTTCTTCCGTTGCGGGGCCCTCAGCCCTGCCAGGAGTGGGGGGCGCGGAAGCCCGGGGTGCGCTCAAGACGGCGCCAGCCGGCCGTGGAGCGGGCAGGGGTGCCCTGCTCCTGCCCGGCGGAGCCACCCGCGGCGGCGCGAGCGAGCAGCAGCGCGGTGAGCGCGGCGAGCTCCTCGGGAGCCGCGTGCCCCTTCTCGACGCGCACCAGCGAATCTGTGGGAGTGCTCACGATGGTCTCCAAGGGTGAACCGCTGGCCAGGTCGCCAGGGTGGTTCGGGTCGTTCGGGTGGTTCGGGTCGGCCGGGGTGTGCGCCGCGTTCAGGAACGTGGCGCTCACCGGTCGCGGTTGGGGGATCACTGCGGGGGGTTGCCGTGCTTGCGGGACGGCAGGTCGGCATGCTTCGTGCGGAGCATGGCCAGCGAGCCGGCCAGCACCTCACGCGTCTCGGCCGGGTCGATCACGTCGTGCACCAGGCCGCGCTCGGCGGCGTAGTACGGGTGCATCAGCTCGGCCTTGTACTCCTTGACCATGCGGGTCCGCATCGCCTCCGGATCGTCGGCGTCGGCGATCTGCCGACGGAAGATCACGTTCGCCGCGCCCTCCGCGCCCATCACCGCGATCTCGTTCGTCGGCCATGCGAACGTCAGGTCCGCACCGATCGACTGCGAGTCCATCACGATGTACGCACCGCCGTACGCCTTCCGCAGGATCAACGAGATCCGGGGGACGGTGGCGTTGCAGTACGCGTAGAGCAGCTTGGCGCCGTGCCGGATGATTCCACCGTGCTCCTGCGCGACGCCGGGCAGGAAGCCGGGTACGTCCAGAAGAGTGATGATCGGGATGTTGAACGCGTCGCACATCTGTACGAAGCGGGCGGCCTTCTCGGACGCCTCGATGTCGAGCACACCGGCGAGCGAGGCGGGCTGGTTGGCGATGATGCCGACCACCTGGCCGTCGATCCGGGTGAGCGCCACGATGATGTTCGTGGCCCAGCGCTCGTGGATCTCCAGGTACTCGCCGTCGTCGACGATCTCCTCGATCACCTTGTGCATGTCGTACGACTGGTTGCCGTCGGCCGGCACCAGGTCGAGCAGCACCTCGCTGCGGCGGTCCACCGGGTCCTGGTTATCCGCCGCGGGCGGGTTCTCCCGGTTGTTCTGCGGCAGCAGCGACAGCAGGTAGCGGACCTCCTCCAGGCAGGTCTGCTCGTCGTCGTAGGCGAAGTGCGACACGCCGGAGACCGCCGAGTGCACGTCGGCGCCGCCCAGGCCGTTCTGGCTGATCTCCTCGCCCGTCACCGCCTGCACCACGTCGGGGCCGGTGATGAACATCTGCGAGGTCTCCCGCACCATGAACACGAAGTCCGTGAGCGCCGGGGAGTACGCCGCGCCGCCCGCGCACGGGCCGAGCATCACCGAGATCTGCGGGATGACACCGGAGGCGCGGGTGTTGCGCTGGAAGATGCCGCCGTACCCGGCGAGCGCCGAGACGCCCTCCTGGATACGGGCGCCGGCGCCGTCGTTCAGCGACACCAGCGGCGCGCCCGCCGAGATCGCCATATCCATGATCTTGTGGATCTTCTGCGCGTGCGCCTCGCCCAGCGCGCCGCCGAAGATCCGGAAGTCGTGCGCGTACACGAAGACCGTCCGGTCGTGCACGGTGCCCCACCCGGTGATCACACCGTCGGTGTACGGCCGCTTCGCCTCCAGCCCGAAGCCCGTGGCCCGGTGCCGGCGCAGCGGCTCCACCTCACGGAACGAGCCCTCGTCCAGCAGTAGCTCGATCCGCTCGCGCGCGGTCAGCTTCCCCTTCGCCCGCTGAGCCGCCGTCGCCTTCTCGCTCGGCCCCCGACGCACCTCCTCGCGGATCGCACGAAGCTCCGCGACGCGCCCCCGGGCGTCGTTCGCCGTGACGGGCAGCTCTTGCGATGTGGTCATGTATCGACAGTACGAGCGTGCGGGGTCGGAACGGGCCATCTACTTCGTACAGTGTCCACCGGCTCTTCATGGTGGGTCCCGACAGACGGCGAGGTGGGGCGGGTCCGGGAGCCGGTGCCGGAGCCCGCCCCGATTGGCGGGTTCATGCCGCCAGGGGTGCGATCGCCGTCAGCGCCCGGCGACGGCCTCGGCGAGCGCGAGCACCCGCCGGGCCTCCTCGACGTGCAGGTTCTCGATCATCCGACCGTCCACGGTGACCACGCCGCGCCCCTGTGACGTGGCCTCTTCGAAGGCGGCGATGATCCGTCCGGAACGCTCGATCTCCGCCTCGGTGGGCGCGAAGATCCGGTTGCAGGGTTCGAGTTGCTTGGGGTGGATCAGGGTCTTGCCGTCGAAGCCGAGTTGCCGGGCTTGGAGGGTCTCCGCCTCGAAGCCGCTCACATCGTGGACGTCGTTGTAGACACCGTCCAAGATGACCTTGCCCGCGGCGCGGGCGGCGAGCAGGGCCAGTGACAGGGCGGTGAGCAGCGGGGCCCGGCCGCGGACGTGCTCGGCGTGCAGTTCCTTGGCCAGGTCGTTGGTGCCCATCACCAGGACGGTCAGCCGCGGCGACGCCTCGGCGACGGCCCGCGCCTCGAAGAGCGCCGCCGGGGTCTCCAGCATCGCCCAGACGGCGGTCCGCTCCGGGGCGCCGGCCGCCTCCAGGGCCGCCTCGACCTCTCGTACGGTCCGCGCGGAGTCCACCTTGGGGACGACGACCGCGTCCGGGCCGGCCGCGGCGGCGGCCTTGAGGTCGTCGGCGTGCCAGGGGGTGCCGGGGGCGTTGACCCGGATGGTGACCTCGCGGTGGCCGTACGCACCGCTCGCCGCCGCGGCCGCCACGCGCTCCCGGGCCTCGGCCTTCGCGTCGGGGGCGACGGAGTCCTCCAGGTCCAGGATGAGCGCGTCGGTGGGGAGGGTC
>NZ_JACEGK010000351.1:0-8376 GCF_056859195.1 Streptomyces sp. NH27 | reverse complement strand
GGGATGCCGGGCGCGGTGGCGGTGGTGGACCCGGTGGGCGCGGGCGGCGACGTGGACACGGCGGGCGGTGTGGGCGCTGTGGGTGCGTCCACCGAACGGGACTGCTCGCGCTCCACCGCGTCATGGATCTCGTCCGCGACCGCGCGGGCGTCGGGCACGCCCTGGTCGAGCAGCAGCGCAGGCAGCCCGCCGTCGTATCCCTGGCCGACCGCGCGGACCTTCCATGTGCCCTGCCGCCGGTAGAGCTCGACGGCGAGCAGGGCGGTCTCGGTGCCGAGGCCGGTGAGGGTGTAGCCGGCGATGGCGGCGCCGTCGGGGGTGGTCACGGCCACCTGCGGGGCCGGCGCGGCGCCGAAGTTCGCGGGGGCGCCGGCGCGGCCGGCGGGCAGCGCCAGCAGGACGTGCACGCGGTGCACCGGTTGCGGCATGGCGCCGAGGTCCACGGCGAGGCGGTGCTCGGCGGCGGCCTGTCTCGGCACCTCGACGCCCGGAAGCTGCGGCGCGCCGGGGTGGGCCAGCCACTCCCGCCCGGCCGCCGGCCCGGGTCGTCCGTCGGCGCTGTCCGGCCCGACCGCCCGGCCCTGTTCGTCGCCCAGGGTGACCGCGGCCACCACCGGGGTACCCGCCGACACCCGGATTTCCAGCCGGTTGCCGGGCAGCGGATGGTTCTGCCCCCGGACCAGTTCGGCCGTCATGCCAGCCGCCCCCTGCTTTTCGTTGTTGTGCGTGTCCGTCTGTGCGCCGCGGCCCGGTCCCCCGGGCCGCGGCCCCCACCCTTGGACCGACCGGCAAATGCCGGCCGGTCTTACCTACAGGGCGGGCACTATCGCCGGGATCAGGTCCTGGAACGTCCGGCCGTTGGCCGGGTTGCCGATCGCGGTCATCGACCAACCGGTCGTGCCGCGCTGCACCTTGGCCATGATCTGCGCGGTGTACGGGCCGCCACCGGTGAGGGTGTAGCGGGCCAGCTCCTGGCCGTTGCTCTCGTCCACCAGGCGGCAGAACGCGTTCTGCACCTCGGCGAAGGTCTGGCCGGTGAAGGAGTTCACCGTGAAGACGATCTGGTCGACGTGCACCGGGACCCGCTGGAGGTCGACGATGATCGACTCGTCGTCGCCACCCTGGCCCGCGCCGCCGACGAGGTTGTCGCCAGTGTGCCGGACCGAGCCGTCGTCACTGGTGAGGTGTCGGAAGAACACCACGTCGACCGGCTGCTTGTCCGCGAACAGGACCGCTGAGGCGTCGAGGTCGATCTCCCGCGTGCGGCTGCCGAACAGTCCCCGACGCGGCGCGGCCTGCCAGCCCAGCCCCATCCTGACCGCGGTCAGCGTCCCCCCGTCGGCCTTGCTCAGGCTGATCTTCTGCCCCTTGGTCATGTTGACCGTCACGCGCTGTCCCCTCTCGCCCGCTCTGTTCCCGCTGCTTCGTGTGCGGCTCTGCCACGAAAAGTCGTGCCCGCACCATAACAAGACGCCGCCGGACGGTATCCCGGTTCGTCGGCGCGGAATTCCGATGACCCGCCCGCGATGTCGGGGCGCGATCTCCCCGGGCAGGGCCGCCGTCAGGCGATGCCCGCCTCGCGCATCTGCCGCAGTTCCTTCTTCAGGTCGCCCAGCTCGTCCCTGAGCCGGGCGGCGACCTCGAACTTCAACTCGCCGGCCGCGGTGTGCATCTGCTCGGTGAGCTGGGCGATGAGGTCGGCCAGCTCCTCGGCGGGCAGCGTCGCCGCGGAGCGTTTCTCGCCGGCCTTCCCGGCCAGCGCCGGCACCGGCGCCTTGCCGCGCGAGCGCTGCCGCCCGGAGCCCAGCAACTCCTGCGTGTCGGCCTCCTCGCGGGCGTAGGCGTCCAGGATGCCGGCGATCTTCTTGCGCAGCGGCTGCGGGTCGATGCCGCGCTCGGTGTTGTACGCGATCTGCTTCTCCCGGCGGCGGTTGGTCTCGTCGATGGCCTTGTCCATCGCCGGGGTGATCCGGTCTGCGTACATGTGCACCTGGCCCGAGACGTTACGGGCGGCGCGGCCGATGGTCTGGATCAGGGAGGTGCCCGAGCGCAGGAAGCCCTCCTTGTCCGCGTCGAGGATCGCCACGAGCGAGACCTCGGGCAGGTCCAGGCCCTCACGCAGCAGGTTGATGCCGACCAGGACGTCGTACTCGCCGGCGCGCAGCTCCTGGAGCAGTTCCATCCGGCGCAGGGTGTCGATGTCGCTGTGCAGGTAGCGAACCTGCACGCCCAGCTCCAGCAGGTAGTCGGTGAGGTCCTCGGCCATCTTCTTGGTGAGGGTGGTGACCAGTACCCGCTCGTCCTTCTCGGCGCGCACCCGGATCTCGTGCACCAGGTCGTCGATCTGGCCCTCGGTGGGCTTGACCACGACCTCGGGGTCGATCAGCCCGGTCGGCCGGATGATCTGCTCCACCACGCCGTCGCCGCGGGACAGTTCGTACGGCCCCGGGGTCGCCGACAGGTACACCTTCTGGCCGACGCGGGTGAGGAACTCCTCCCACTTCAGCGGGCGGTTGTCCAGCGCGGAGGGCAGCCGGAAGCCGTGGTCGACCAGGGTGCGCTTGCGGGACGCGTCGCCTTCGTACATCGCGCCGATCTGCGGCACTGTGTTGTGCGACTCGTCGATGACCAGCAGGAAGTCCTCGGGGAAGTAGTCGATGAGGGTGTCGGGGGCGGAGCCGGGGCCGCGGCCGTCGATGTGCCGCGAGTAGTTCTCGATGCCGGAGCAGGTGCCGATCTGCCGCATCATCTCGATGTCGTACGTGGTGCGCATCCGCAGCCGCTGGGCCTCCAGGAGCTTGCCCTGCTTCTCCATCAGCGCGAGTTGGCCCTCCAACTCCTGCTCGATCCCGGAGATGGCCCGCTCCATGCGCTCGGGTCCCGCCACGTAGTGCGTCGCGGGGAAGACGTACACCTGCTCGTCCTCGGTGATCACCTCGCCGGTGAGCGGGTGCAGGGTGTAGAGCGCCTCGATCTCGTCGCCGAACATCTCGATGCGGACGGCCAGTTGCTCGTAGACCGGGAAGATCTCGACGGTGTCGCCGCGGACCCGGAAGGTGCCGCGGGTGAACGCCAGGTCGTTGCGCGTGTACTGGATGTCGACGAACTTGCGCAGCAGCCGGTCGCGGTCGATCACGTCGCCGACCTTGAGCCGGACCATCCGGTCGATGTACTCCTGCGGGGTGCCCAGTCCGTAGATACACGAGACGGAGGCGACCACGACGACGTCCCTGCGGGTGAGCAGCGAGTTCGTCGCCGAGTGGCGCAGCCGCTCCACCTCCTCGTTGATCGACGAGTCCTTCTCGATATAGGTGTCCGTCTGCGGGACGTACGCCTCCGGCTGGTAGTAGTCGTAGTACGACACGAAGTACTCGACCGCGTTGTTCGGCAGGAGCTCGCGGAACTCGTTGGCGAGCTGGGCGGCCAGCGTCTTGTTCGGCGCCATCACCAGGGTGGGGCGCTGGAGCCGCTCGATCATCCACGCGGTGGTCGCCGACTTGCCCGTGCCGGTGGCGCCGAGCAGCACCACGTCCTGCTCGCCGGCGCGGATCCGGCGCTCGAGGTCCTCGATCGCCGCCGGCTGGTCGCCGCTGGGCTGGAAGGGGCTGACGACCTCGAAAGGCGCCACAGTGCGTTCGATGTCTGAAACGGGCCGCATGACACCACCGTACGGCTCCCCTGTGACAATCACGGTCCCACTCGGCCCGGCCGCCGCCCATACCCGATCTGACCTGTGGCTTTACTGCGATCGGGGGCGATGTCGGACCCTGCCGCTAGCGTGGAGGGCATGGACGAGGTGGCGTGGGTGGTGCGGGACACGGCGGTGGGGCCGCTGATGGCGGCGTGCAGTGGTCAGGGGCTGGTGCTGGTGGCGTTCAGGGCGGGGCCGGCGACGGTGGCGCGGCAGGTGGGCGCGCTGGAGCGGCGGCTGGGGTGTGCGGTGGTGGCGGACCCGGAGCGGCTGGCCGCGGTGACGGAGCAGCTGGACGCGTACTTCGCGGGGGAGCTGAAGGAGTTCGATCTGCCGCTGGACTGGTCGCTGACCGCCGGCTTCAACCGGCGGGTGCTGCGGGAGCTGGCGACGGGCGTGCCGTACGGAGCGGTGGTGGGCTATCAGGACCTCGCCGACCGGGTGGGCGAGGTCGGCGCGGCGCGGGCGGTGGGTGCGGCGATGGGCGCGAATCCGCTGCCGGTCGTGGTGCCCTGCCACCGGGTGGTCGAGAGCGACGGCGGGATAGGCGGCTTCGGCGGCGGGTTGGAGATCAAGCGGACGCTGCTGGCGCTGGAAGGGGTGCTGCCCGCGCCGCTGTTCTGATGGTCCCCCGCCGGGTGGGCTGAGCACGCTCCGCGAACCGGGGCCCGGTGCGCCCGCCCGACCGAACCTGCCGGGAACGGCCCGTTC
This sequence comes from Streptomyces sp. NH27, assembly GCF_056859195.1. NCBI lineage: Bacteria > Bacillati > Actinomycetota > Actinomycetes > Kitasatosporales > Streptomycetaceae > Streptomyces > Streptomyces sp. NH27. The sequence continues at coordinate 3,974 of NZ_JACEGK010000351.1, read as the reverse complement.
GGTCCGATCTATTGACATGCCCTCCCACCTCCCCAGGATCACTCATCGGATGTATACCCATTCACATTGGGTCAATCCCCGGGGCACTGAGGAGGGCACATGACCACGTTCCCACGACGCCAGGCACTCGGAATGGCAGCCGGCGCAGCCGTGGGCACCACACTGATCTCCACAGGAAGCGCGGCGGCCGACACCGCCGACACCACAGCCTCACAGGCCACTTCGCCCACGTGGGGAGCCGTGCCGGACCCGGTGCGAGTCCCCCTGGACTCCTGGTTCGACAACGACGGCATCGACACCGCGGCCGCCCGAGGCGGGGACTTCGACGGCTCCGGCTACTCCTTTCCCGGCGAGGAGCTGCCATCAGGAACAGCAGTCGTCGGAGGGGTGAGCTTTCTCTTTCCCTCATCCGCAGCCGGTGCCAAGAACAACATCGTGGCGAACGGGCAGCGCGTCGACCTCCCGCCCGGCGGGTATCTGTCCGCCTCGTTCCTGGTGTCGTGCAGCTACGGCGCGACCTCGGGCGCCGCGACCGTGCACTACGCGGACGGCAGCACGTCCACCGCCGCGCTCGGCGGCGGCGACTGGTACTCCGGCGGCGGCGAGTTGACCACCTCCTTCCGCTACTCCCCCGACGGCACCGACCGGCACCAGGTCTCCATGAACGTCAGCGAGCTGTGGACGGACCCGACGCGGCAGGCCGTCGGCGTCACCCTGCCGTCCACCGGACCGGCCCAGGCCGGCACCTCCGCGCTGCACGTCTTCGCACTCTCTCTCCAACCGGCCGCCACCGGCCGCGCGCTGGCCATCCACTCGGTCGCCTCCACCAATTCACTGACCGGCCCGCACGGCACCCAGAGCGTCGAGGCCACCGTGCTCAACGCGGGCACCGTGTGGATCCGGCCCACCGCCGCGGTCTCGGTGGACGTCGCGGTCGACGACGGCTCAGCCGGAGCCCGTACGATCGCCCCCGCCGCGGTGCCGTTCCTCGGACCCGGCGAGCAGGCCCGGCTGCGGATCGGCATCCGCAACACGCCGGGTACCGCGCCCGGCACATCGGCCACGGGCACGGTACGGGCCACCGGCCGCGGCGGGACCGCAGCCGCCCGCAGCACCCCGCTGATCCTCGGCACCCCCGACTACCAGCCCACCGACGCCTCGCTGAACACCCACCAGGCCCCGTACTGGTTCAGCGACGCCAAGTTCGGCATCTTCATCCACTGGGGCGTCTACTCGGTGCCGGCGTGGTCGCCGGTCGGCGGCTCGTACGCCGAGTGGTACTGGAACTCGATGCAGACCAGCGGCGACCCGGTGAACGCCTACCACGCGCAGACCTACGGCGAGGACTTCGCGTACGACGACTTCATCCCGATGTTCACCGCGAGCCGGTTCAACCCGCGGTCCTGGGTGGAGCTGTTCCAGGACGCGGGCGCCGAGTACTACGTGCTGACCTCCAAGCACCACGAGGGCTTCGCGCTGTGGGACACCAAGGTCTCCGACCGCAACGCGGTACGCATGGGACCGCACCGCGACCTGGTCGACGCGCTGTTCACGGCGTCACGCACGTACACCCCGCAACTGCACAACGGCCTGTACTTCTCGATGCCCGAGTGGTTCAACCCGGACAACCCGTGGATGGGTCACGCCCCGCGCAACCCGTACACCCTGGAGCCGGTGCCGTACACCGGATACACCGCGGGCAAGGACTTCGTCGCGGACTACCAGGCCCCGCAGATGCGGGAGTTGATCGAGGGCTACGACCCCGACATCATCTGGTGCGACATCGGCGGCGCGAACGACAGCGACCATGTACTCGCCGACTACTTCAACCACGCCAAGAACCGGGCGCGTCCGAAGGACGTGACGGTCAACGACCGCTCCGGCATCGGGCCGCACGACTTCACCACGCCGGAGTACACCACCTACAACAACACGGTGGTGGCGAAGTGGGAGGCCAGCCGGGGGCTGGACCCGCACAGCTACGGCTACAACCGTGCGACCCCCGACGACCAGTACATGACCGCGGAGCAGGTCGTGCAGACGCTCGTCGACATCGTCAGCAAGAACGGCAACTTCCTGCTCGACATCGGGCCCAAGGCCGACGGCACCATCCCGTCGGTCATGGAGCAGCGGCTGCGGGAGACCGGCCGGTGGCTGCGGGTCAACGGCGAGTCGGTCTACGGCACGACGTACTGGTCGGCGATGGCGCAGCTCGGCGAACTGCGGTTCAGCGTGAAGCAGGGCGAAGCGTTCTACGTCTCCTCGCTGGGCGACCCGGGCAGCAAGCTGGTGGTGCAGGCGCCGGTGCCGATCCGCAAGGGCGACAAGGTGACCATGCTGGGTCATGACCGGCCGCTGGACTGGGAGTTCGACGGCGGCACGCTCACCGTGCAGGTCCCGGCCGCGGCGCGCGCGGCCGGGAAGTACGCCTGGGTGTTCAAGGTCCACTGGTCGCGCTGACGGCGCGGCGCCGCGATCCCAGGGCGTGTCCCCGGCCCCCGCTCACTCCTCGGAGCTGCGCGGGTCGGGGATCTGCGGGCGGCCGGCGGCCCGGGGCAGTTCGGCCGGGGCCGGTGCGTCGGGCGCGGTGAGTTCGGCGGGCTCGGTGAGTGCGGCGGGCGTGGCGGGCACGACGGGCGCGGCCTCCGGGTCGGCCGCGGGTGCCTGTGCGGCGGCGGGATCGGCCTCGGCCGCCGGACCCTGCGCGCTGCTGCCGCCGGTCCCGCCCGCCGCCCGGTCGAAGAAGCGCAGCATCTCCACCGGGAACGGCATGACCAGCGTGGAGTTCTTCTCCGCGGCCACCTCCACCACGGTCTGCAGCAGCCGCAGTTGCAGGGCGGACGGGTTGGCGTCCATGGTCTTGGCCGCCTCGGACAGCTTCTGGGACGCCTGGAGTTCACCGTCGGCGGTGATGATGCGGGCCCGCCGCTCCCGGTCGGCCTCGGCCTGCCGGGCCATGGACCGCTTCATGGACTCCGGCAGCGCCACATCCTTGATCTCGACCCGGTCGATGTGCACGCCCCACCCGGTGGCGGGAGTGGACAGCATCAACTCCAGCCCTTCGTGCAGCTGTTCCCGTCCGGAGAGCAGGTCGTCCAGTTCGCTCTTGCCGATGATGGACCGCAGCGAGGTCTGGGCGACCTGGAGCATCGCGAACTGGTAGTTCTGCACATCCACCGTGGCCCGGACCGGGTCGATCACCCGGAAGTACAGCACGGCGTCGACGCGCACCGACACGTTGTCACGGGTGATGCCGTCCTGCGCGGGCACCGGCATGGTGATGACCTGCATGTTGACCTTCGTCATGCGGTCCATGAAGGGCACCAGCATGCGCGGGCCCGGCTCCTTGGGCAGCGCGTTGACCCGGCCGAAGCGGTAGATCACCCCGCGTTCGTACTGCTTGACCACCCTGACACTGCTCATCAGGCCGATCACGCCGATGACGGCGAGGATGATCACAAGGACGACGACGGCTTCCATGCCCAGGCCCCTTTCGAAAGGGCAGTAGGTCAGTTCGCGTCGAAGCGGGCAGCGGCCAGGTAGTCGGGGCGCGGGTCGAGCGCGGCGGCGAGCCGGAAGTGTCGCTGGGCCTCGGCGGAGCGGTTGGCGCGCTCCAGGGTACGGGCGAGCGCGAAGTGCGCGAAGGCGTTGTCGGGTTCCCGTTCGAGAACGATCTGGAACTCCAGCTCGGCCGGGCGCAGTTGGGCCGCGGCGAAGAAGGCGCGGGCGCGCAGCAGGCGGGCCGCGGTGTTCTCCGGGTGGGCGGCTATCACGGGGTCGAGGAGCTTGACGGCACCGCGAGGGTCGCGGGCGGACAGCAGTTGCTCCGCGGCGCGGTAGTCGATGACGAGGGTTTCCGGGGACCGCTCGGGCAAGGCCGCCTCCCTGGAATCGGGCACGGGTGACGAGTGATCGTCTGGTCAGACATACCCAACACAATCGGCGGCAACCGCATTCCCGGCGCTGTCCCGCCC
>NZ_JACEGK010000350.1:0-8378 GCF_056859195.1 Streptomyces sp. NH27 | reverse complement strand
GGCGGCCTCCTTGCGGGTGGTGCACCCGGGGGAGTCGATCCAGGCGGCGGTGGACGCGGCCGCGCCGGGCGACACCGTACTGGTGCTGCCGGGCACGTACCGGGGCAGCGTCCAGATCAGCACGCCGGACGTGACGCTGCGGGGCACCGGCGCGGGCAGCACCGTACTGGCCCCGGCCACGGCGGCGTCCGCCCCGAACAGCAAGACGAGCACCCCGACCGGCACCGCGACCAGCACCGGCATCCCGTCCAGCGCCGGCACCGGCACCGGCGCTGGCACCGGCACCAGCGCCGTCGCCTGTGCCGGGGCCGGCGACGGCCTCTGCGTCACGGGCGCCGCCGGCGTGCGCGTCGAGTCCCTGACGGTCACCGGTTTCGCGAAGTACGGCCTCTGGGCCACCTCCGCCGACCGCCTCACCGTCAGCCATGTGCGGGCCGACGCCAACGGCCAGTACGGCATCGGCCAGGAGAAGTCGATCCGTTCGCGGTTCACCGCCAACGAGGCGAGCGGCAACGGCGAGGCGGGGCTGTTCGTGGCGAACGTCGTCTCCGAGGAGGGCGGCGCCACCGACACGCAGGGCACCGAGATCCGCGGGAACTCGCTCACCGGCAACCACATGGGCCTGGTCGTCCGCCGGCTGCGCCGCGTCACCGTCGACGCCAACACGATCTCCGGCAACTGCGCCGGCGTCTTCCTCGTCGGCGACGAGAACACCCCGCGCGCTGGCGAGATGACGGTCACCGGCAACACGGTCGACGCGAACAACGCCTACTGCCCGGCCAGCGCCCGCCTGCCCTACGTCCAGGGCTCGGGCATCGTGCTGACCGGCGTGGAGAACACCGTGCTCAGCGGCAACGAGGTCTCCGGCAACGTCGGTGCCTCCCCGCTGTCCGGCGGCGTCGTGCTCTTCCCGAGCTTCGCCGGCAAGCCCAACTCCGGCAACACCGTGCGGGACAACACGCTGCTGCACAACGGCCCGGCCGACCTCGCCGACCGCGACCACGGCGCCGGCAACACCTTCACCGCGAACGACTGCCAGGTCTCCCTGCCCGCGGGCCACTGCTGACCTGCGGTGCCCGAATCCGCCATGACGCCACGAGAAAGGGCGGCACCATGACGACCACCCCGGACACCGAGGCCCAACAGGCGCGCCAGGCGCCCGGGTCCGACCCTGCCACGGCCGAAGCCGCCGCCGAAGCCGCCGGGGCCGGCGCGGGAGCCGCTTCGATGCGGCTGCGCGAGATCGTCTTCGGCGCCGCCTGCGCCGCGGCCGTACGCGCCGCCGCCCGCCTGGGACTTCCCGACGCCCTCGGCGAAGACCCCCGCACCGCCGAGGAGTTGGCCACCGACCTCGACGTACGACCCGAGCCGCTGCGCCGGCTGCTGCGCGCGCTCGCCTGCTACGGGGTGTTCGCCGAGGCCGCGGACGGCCGCTTCACGCACACCGACATGTCACGGCTGCTGCGCGAGGACGCGCCCGGCAGCCTGCACCACATCGCACTGTGGTGCACCGAGCCGTGGACCTGGGACGCCTGGCCGCGCCTCGACGAGGCGGTCAGGTCCGGCCGGGACGTCTTCACCGACCTCTACGGCAAGAGCTTCTTCGAGTACCTGCACACCGATGCGGCCGACTCCGCCCGCGTCTTCGACCGCGCGATGACCTCCTCCAGCCGCCAGGCGGCCCGCGATCTCGCCGCGTACGTCGACCTGACCGGCGTCCGCAGCGTCGCCGACATCGGCGGCGGCCAGGGACTCGCGCTCGCCGGGCTGCTGGAGAAGGAACCCGGCCTGCACGGCACCCTGTTGGACCTGCCCGACGTCGTCGCCCACGCCGATCCCCGGCTGCGGGACGGCGGGGCGCTCGCCGACCGGGTCCGGCTCGTGCCCGGCGACTGCCGCACCGAGATCCCGGTCCGGGCCGACCTCTACGTGCTGAAGAACATCCTCGAATGGGACGACGCCAGCACCCGCGCCACCCTGCGCAACGTCGTGGCCGCCGCTGACCACGGCGCCCGGGTCCTGGTGATCGAGAATCTCGTCGACGACAGCCCCTCCATGCGCTTCACCACCGCGATGGACCTGCTGCTCCTGCTCAACGTCGGCGGCGCGAAGCACTCCCGGGCGAGCATGACCGCGCTCATGGCCGAGGCCGGCCTCCCCGTCACCGCGGTGCGACCGGTCAACCCCCAGCTTCACGCGTTTGAATCGCGGGTGAACTGACCCTCCGGGGTGGGTGGTTCTGTCGGTTCCAGGACCACCCACCGGTGGGGGCTTGTCGCGCAGTTCTCCCCCCTGGCTTCGCCGGGAGGTGCCCCCACCCCCAGAGCTTCGCCTGGGGGTACCCCCAGCGCCCCTGACCTTGTGCGGCTCCTCCGTGAGGAGAGGGCCGCCGGCCAAGGGGCGTGGGGGAACTGGTCGGGCGGAGTGCCTACCCTCGGTCCCAGCGGTAGAACTCCTGGGCCATCGCGTCCTTCGGCTCACGCCAGTTCACCGGGTCGTAGGCCGACACGTAGGGTGCCAGCGCCGTGCTGATCCGGCGGAACTCGGGGTGCCCGGTGTGCTTGGCGACTTCGGGCCCCGGCGGCCGGTCGGCCTCGATCAGGTGCAGGTAGAGGTCGTCGTGGAACCGGAAGAGGCTGCGCCCGGTGACGCCGATCAGCCCGGGCAGTTCACCGCGGTCCGACGCGGCGAACTCCTCGGCGACGGCGGCCGCGGCATCCGGCTCCATCCGGGCCACGATGAGGCTGCGGTGCATGCGTACTCACGCCCCCTCGGCGGTGCGCGGCGGCATCGCGGACAGCCCGCGCTCGGCGGCCTGCTTCTCGACGCGCTCGCGGATGCGTTCCATCTGGACCACGGAGTTGCGGTTGATCAGGTCGGTCATGGTCGCGTCGTCGACCGGCGCGGTCGGCTTCATCGCGAAGTCCTGCACCCACCGCATGGAGGTGCCGCCGGGCACCTCGGCGTACTCCCAGTGGATGTCCATGTGCTCGAACGGGCCGGTCTCCACCCGCCGGGCGCGCACGGTCAGCTTGCGGCGGTCCATGACCCGCTCGGAGACCCAGCTCCAAACGGTGCCGTTCTCGTCGGGGTGCATGGTGAGCCGGAAGGTGACCTTGTCGCCGTCGCGCTCCATGATCTCCACGGCGGCGTACTCGCTGAACAGTTGTGTCCAGTTCTCCAGGTCGTTGGTGAGGTCCCAGGTGAGGTCCACCGGGGCGGCGATGGTGATCTCGTTCTCGGTGTGCCCTGCGGTCGATGCTGCCATGAGCTGTGCTCCTTCTCGTACGGTGCGGGGGCGGGTGCCGGCGGGGGTGCCGTTACGGGTCAGGCCGCGGCGGCGTTGAGCTGGGAGTTGACGCTCGCCAGGAACTCGTGCGGGGTCTTGCAGGTCTCCGCCTCGTCGCCGATCGTGCGGCTGTAGCGCTTCTCCAGCTCGGCCACGATGCCCAGCAGCCCCAGCGAGTCGAGGTTGAACTCCTCGAACGTCGTCGCCGGGTTGGACGCCATCTCCGACGGGTCCACCGACAGCCCGGCCCGGTTCTTCATCAGGTCGGACAGCTCGTCGAAGGTGACGGGGCCGTCCGCGGTCGCGTTCATCCGTTCGTTCATGGGTACTTCTCCTTCAGTGGGGGGAACGGGGGGACTCGGGCGCGCGCAGCACCAGCGCCGCGTTGCAGCCCATCAGCCCGCGGCTGAGCACCAGCGCGGTGCGCAGCGGTGCGGTGCGGGCCTCGCCGGTGACCACGTCGAGGTCGTGCCGGACCTCGGTCACGTTCGGGGTGGGCGGCACCACGCCGTGTTCGAGGGCGAGCACGGCCGCGGCGGCGTCCAGCGCCGAGGCGGCGGAGTAGGCGCGGCCGAACCCGGTCTTGGGGGCGGTGACGGGCACGGTCGCGGCGCGCGGCCCGAGCGCGTCGGCGATGGCGAGCGCCTCGGCCTGGTCGGCCTCGGGCACGCCGAGCGCGTCGGCGAAGACCACGTCCACCTCCTCGGGCGCGCAGCCGGCCTCCGCCAGCGCGCCCCGCGCCGCCCGCGCCAGGCCCTCCCGGGAGTGCCGCCAGCCGCGGGTGCCGGTGAAGGTCGCCGCGTGCCCGGCGACCACCGCCCGTACCCGCGCGCCGCGCCGCCGGGCCGCCGACTCCTCCTCGACCACGAACATCGCGCCGCCCTCGGCGGGGGAGTAGCCGCAGGCGTCGTCGGTGAACGGCAGGTAGGCGTGCCGCGGGTCGGTGGCCAGACTCAGCTCGTCGTAACCGAGTTGGCACACCACGGAGTACGGCGCGAGCGGGGCCTCGGTGGCGCCGACCACCATCGCGTCGGTGCCGCGCCTGATGGTCCGGCTCGCGTGCGCGAAGACGTCCAGGCCGCCCGCCTCGTCGTCGGCGAGCACCCCGCACGGCCCCCGGAAGCCGCCGCGGATCGAGACCTGGCCGGTGCTGGCCGCGTAGAACCAGGCGATGGACTGGTACGGGCCGACGAACTGCGGCCCGCTGCTCCACAGTTGCTGTAGCTCGCGCTGGCCGAACTCGCCGCCGCCCGAACCCGCCGCGGTGACCACGCCGATCGAGAACGGGGAGTCCGGGTCGGCCGCCAAGTGGGCCTCTGCCAGGGCGAGTTCTGCGGCCGCCATGGCGAAGTGGCTGAACCGGTCGGTCTGTACGAGGAAGCGGTCCTCGACCAGCCCGGCCGGGTCGAAGCCGTCCTCGACCTGGCCCGCGACCTTCAGCGGCAACCGTTCGCAGCCCTCCCGGCGGACCGGGCCGAGCACCGAACCGCCCAGCTGCACCGCCTTCCAGAACGCCTCGGTGCCCACGCCGTTCGGGGCGACCACGCCGATCCCGGTCACCACCGCCTGCCCGCGACCGCTGCCGGACCCGCTCATGACGTGCTCCTCTCGGCGTGTGCGAGCACCACCGCGGACTGGAAGCCGCCGAAGCCGCTGCCGACCGACAGCACGGACCGCAGCCGGACCGCTCGCGCGGTGCGCGGCACGTAGTCCAGGTCGCAGTCCGGGTCCGGGGTCTCGTAGTTGGCGGTCGGCGGCACCACGTCGTGCGTCAACGCCAGTGCGCATGCGGCGAGTTCGATCGCCCCGATGGCGCCGAGCGAGTGCCCGACCATGGACTTGATCGAACTCATCGGCACCGTGCGCGCGTGCTCGCCCAACGAGCGTTTGACCGCCGCCGTCTCGTGCCGGTCGTTCTGCTTGGTGCCGGAGCCGTGCGCGTTGACGTAGTCCACGCCGGTCCGGTCGATCCGCGCGTCGGCCAGCGCCCGGTCGATCGCCTCGGACATCTCCCGGCCCTCGGTGGTCAGTCCGGTCATGTGGTAGGCGTTCCCGAACGTCGCGAAGCCGCGCAGCTCGCACAGGATGCGGGCGCCGCGCCGCCGGGCGTGCTCCCACTCCTCCAGCAGCAGCACCGCCGAGCCCTCGCCGAGCACGAAACCGTCCCGGTCCGCGTCGAACGGGCGGGAGGCGTGTGCCGGGTCGTCGTTGCGGGTGGAGGTGGCCTTGATCGCGTCGAAGCAGGCGACCGTGATCGGCGAGATCGGCGAGTCCGCCGCGCCGGCCACGATGATGTCGGCCTTGCCCTCCTGCACGGCGTGGAAGGCGTGGCCGACCGCGTCCAGGCCCGAGGTGCAGCCGGTGGAGACCGTCTGCACCGGGCCGTGCGCGCCGATGTCCTCGGCCACTTCGGAGGCGAGCGCGCTGGGCTGGAACGCCCGGTGCAGATGCGCGCCGGCCTCCTGCGGCGACACGTCCCAACGGCTCCCGGACGCGCTGACCTTGACGTAGTCGCGCTCCAGCCGGGTGGTGCCGCCGACCGCCGAGCCCAGGCACACCCCGACCCGCCACGGGTCCTGCGCGGCGAGGTCGAGACCGCTGTCCCGGATCGCCTCGCGCGCCGCGGCCAGTGCGAACTGGGTGTAACGGTCGGCGCGTTCGGTCTGCTCGGCGCCGAGCCCGGCCGTCTTCGGGTCGAAGTCGCACTCCGCGGCGATCCGGGAGCGGAAGCCGGCCGGGTCGAAGAGGCTGATGCCGCGGGTGGCGGTACGGCCGGAGGTCAGCAGGTCCCAGAAGGCCGGCACGCCGATGCCGCCGGGGGCGACCACCCCGAGGCCGGTGACCGCGACCCGGCGGTCCCCGTTCGGGTGGTTTCCGTTCGGTCGGCCGCCGTTCGGGCGGTTCGGGTTCGGGTTCGGGCCGCCGCGCCCGTCGGGGCGGTTCATGCCCGCGCCTTGGCCGGGTCGGGAGGCGCCGAGGTGGCCTTGCCGGCCGCCTTCGCCGCGCCCTCGGTCTCCTCGGTCTCCTCGGTGTCCACATGGCCCAGCTCCGGGCGGGGCGCGAGCGGGCCCAGGTGGAAGACCATCCGCGCTTCCGTGTCGCCCACGTTCCGGAACCGGTGCCGCATGTCCACCGGGATCAGCAGGCCCTGGTCCGGCCGCAGCGGGTGGCTCGCGCCGTCCAGGTCCACCTCCATCTCCCCGTTCAGCACGAAGACGAACTCCTCGGAGTACGGGTGGTAGTGCTCGCCGATCCGCTCGCCCGGCTGGATGATCGCCACGCCCATGAAGCCGCTGGTCGCGCCGACCGACGCGGGCGTCAGCAGAGCCCGCAGGTCGCCGCCGCGACGGCGGTTCGGGCTGGTGTCGTCCAGGTGCACGAGGCGCACTTTGTTCGTCATTGCGGCTCCTTCGGGGCGGGGGTGAGGTGTTCTGCGGGCGTTCTGCGGGCGGTACGGGGCTGCTGCGTCACCGCGAGGTGCGGTCCGTGACGGGGGTCATGGGGTGGCCGCCGTGGCCGAGCCCGGTGGGGTCGGCGGGCTCGCCCGGGACGAGGAGTTCGCGCAGCACGTCGGTCGGGCCGTCCGCGGGGACAGGTGCGGCCGGGCCGTCGGAGGGGAGCCCGTGGATGTCGATCACGCGGACCACCGTGTCGTCGCGCTGGAAGACCGTGGCCGCGGCCAGCGGGTGCGTGGGGTCGGCGGCGGCCGCGGCGTCGAGGGCGCCGAGCAGCCGGGCCGCGTCGGCGCCGTGCCCGGGCCGTACCGGGTAGAAGAACGCCTGCCGGGTCAGCGGTTCGCCGCTGTCGGTGCCGGGCGCGGCGGCCGGGTCCGTCTCGTGGCTTGCCGCGGGCAGCGCCGCCCGGGCGAAGAAGGCCCGCGCCGAGGAGGGGGCGGTGAGGTCGCGGTCCTCCTCCAGGTAAGGGTTGATCGCCTGTTCGACGGCCCTTACCTCCGGCTGCGCCGCCACGTGCCGCAGCGCGTTGCCGAGGTCTCCCGTCACCTCGACCGCCCGCACCACCCTGTTGCCGTACATGAACAGCGACGTCCGCAGCAGCCGCGTGGTGTCGTCCACCTGGGCCTGCGGCGCGCGGTAGTCGGACAGCAGCTTCGCCACCGCCTCCTCGCTGCCCGGCTTCACCGTGAAGGTGATCGCGTGCCGCACCACCCCGCCCGAGCACAGCGGCGGCGCGGGCACCGGGTCGAGCCCGGCGGCAGGCGTGGCCGCGACGGGCGCCGCCGACGGCTTCGCCGGGGCCTGCGCGCTCTGCGCGCTCTGCGCGCTCTGCGCGCTCTGAGCGCCCTGCGCACCCTGTGCGCCTTGTTCCGGCGTCTCGCGCGTGATCAGGAACCGCAGCGACCTGGTGTCCCGCACGCACCCGTGCAGCGGCTCGACCATCTCGCGGTGCGCGGCGCTCTCCACCCACTCCAGGAACGGCTCGCTGCCCTCCCACTCGCTGGTGATCAGCCACTGCGAGGAGTTCCCGAGCGACTGGCAGAGCTGGTCGCTGATGTGCCCGGGCACTGCCGCCACCTGGTGGCGTATCTGCTCGTACGCCTCCAGGAAGCGCTGTTGTCTGCCGTCCAGCACGTCCAGCAGCAGTACGACGCGCAGCCGGGCCGTGCCGGGTACGGCGGAGGAGGGGGACGGGGCGAGCCGGTCGTCCAGAGTCGTCACGGAAGATCGTTCCTCTCGGGTGGGGCGGGTGCCGACGGCCCGCGGGCCGAGTCCCGTGGTGGGGAGCCCTGCGGTGGTGCCGTTGCCGGGGCGCGGCCGCAGAGCCTTGAGCCCCGGGGCCGCCGCCGGGCGGTGATGCCTTTCGCATATGCGTGAGGCCGTATGCGCGCGGCGGGACCGCCTGTTTCCGATGCTCAGGCCCGGGCGGGAATCGTGCGCGGCACGTGAGGCGGCCGAGTGAAGCACCGCCCGGCCCGGCCCGCGGAACGCCTCGGCAGGGAAAGCAGCTAGTGCCGCGACCGGCAAGGTTTGCCCGGTAGCGAGGTGTCCTGGCATGTGTGGCCGCAAGGCGGCCGGACGCCCTCGTAGTGGGCCTCCTCGGGCTTTCGGCCAACGCGGCGGACGCGCGTGCC
>NZ_JACEGK010000349.1:0-8394 GCF_056859195.1 Streptomyces sp. NH27 | reverse complement strand
GGCCCCACACCGTCCGATCGGCCGGTCAGCCGCGCCGGACCGTGACCGTCCTGCTGCCCGCCGGCACACCGGTCAGCGCGACGTAACCGCCGTCCCTGCGGGCGGAATAGGCGCGCGGTGTGCGGTCCCAGGCGGTCTTGCCGTCCACCTTCACGACGTAGGACCCGTCGGCCGGCACCGGCACCGCGATCTCGCCGACGGCGCCGCTCGCGGCGGTGACGGTCAGGTCGAACTCGCCGCGGCCGCGGTCCCGCCAGGACACGGCGATCACGCCGGCCGGGGTGGTCAACTGCCCCTCCGCGCGGCCGACTCCGCCCGGGTGCGGGGCGACGCGGTAGCCGGCGGTGCCGTCGTCGGCGGGAGCGATGCCCAGCAGCCGGAAGGTCAGTGCCGAGGTCGGCCCGGTGGACCAGCCGTGGGCGGCGCTCATGTAGGAGCCGGAGTAGTCCGAGCTGCCGTCGGTGCGGTAGCCCTCCCAGAACGTACTGGCCGTGCCCTGGGGCGCGTTGAGCATGTAGCCCCACTCCCGGCGGATCAGGTCGAGGGCGGTGCTGTCGCGGCCGGCCGCGAAGTGCGCGTGCACCTCCATGCCGCCGGGGAAGGGGTGCACCGCGTCGGCGCTCTTCTCCGGGGTGAGCGCGCCGACCGGCGTCCAGCGCGCGCCGAGCGCCTTGCTGATCGCGCTCGCCCGGTCCGCGTCCGGCACCAGCGCGAACCACACGGCCAGCGCGTTGCCGTCCTGCGGGTAGAGGGTGGAGCCGGGCTTGTCGCGGTACAGGCCCGCGCCGCCGTCCCAGTAACCACCCTTCTCTATCGCGGACTTGAGCGCGGCGGCCTTCGCGGCGCTCGCCGAGGCGGTCGAGGAGTCGCCGGCCGCCAGGGCGAGCGGGCCCGCGGTGACCAGCGCCCGGTACATGATGGCGTTGGCCTCGATGTTCTTGCCGTCGGAGTCGGCCCGCGCCCAGTCGGCGCTCGCCGTGACGTTCAGCAGCCCGTCGCTGTCGATCTTGGCGGTGATGTAGTCCAGCGCGGCCTTGTACTTGGGGTAGATCCCGGTCGTCCAGCTGGTGTCGCCGGTGAACTGCAGGTAGGAGGCGGTGCCGATGAGCGTCCACAGGTGGTAGGCGTCGGAGTTGCCGATGAAGTCGACGGCCGGGCCCGCGTAGGGGAGGGCGCCGCTCGCGGCCTGGTGGTTGTAGAGCGTCTGGAGGGAGTCGCGCACGGTCCGCATGTCGCCGAGCGACACGTAGTCGGTCAGTACGGAGATGCCGAGGTCGCCGGGCCACACGGTGCGGTCGCGCTTGGCGCCGTCGACGAGCACGGTGTCGCCGGACTCGCCGATCCTGGCGCCGTTGTTCCATCCGACGGCGGGCGGGCCCCACACCCGGCCCTGGTTGTTCGCCACGATGTTGGTCTGCACGGTGTAGGCGCCCGCGTACCAGATGCGGGTGAGCAGGTCGTCGTCGCAGGAGAAGTAGTTGGGGTAGGCCCGCAGGTCCGCCACGTTGGGGGCGAAGGCGATCTCGACGCAGACGCCGGTGAGGTCCACGGCGCCGGCGGTCTGGTTGATCACCGTCAAGTAGCGGAAGCCGCCGCGCAGTTGGCTCGCCGGGTTGTCGGCGGCGTCGGTGCCGGAGACGGGCACGGAGGTCTGCGTGCTGATCCGGCCGGCCGGCTGGGCGGTGTAGCACACCGGGGGCTCGTTGTTGGAGCCGCCGTTGGAGCCGTCGCTCGACGTGGTGCTGATGTAGGTGGACAGCTCGCTGTAGGTCAGGCCCACCTTCTGGTCCGCGTCCGAGCCGGCGCCGAGGGTGAGGGTGACGTAGCCGCCGACCTCCTTGCCGAAGTCGAGGGTGACCGAGGCGCCTGCGCCGCTGAGCCTCGTCGCGGCCGAACCGGACTTGCGCACAAGGTCCTTGGCGTTGCCGACGCTGCCGGTGGTGGAGTGCACCGCGACCGGGACCACGGTGCGGGTCGCGGGGGAGAGCTTGAAGGTGTCCCACCGCCCGCTCGGGGCGGCGTGCACGCCGGACGCCTTGCCGCCGGCCGACGATGCCGCGGCGGCCGGTACAACTCCGTTCGCGCCAGCGGGCGTTGCCCCGGACGCTGATTCGGGTGACGCCGCCTCGGCCGTCACACCGCGCATGGCCGCGGCGGCGACCACCGAGGCGGCACCCGCGCGGAGGATCATCCTCCGCTTCGGCCCGGCACCCGGTTCCGTGCTGTTCGACATGGTTCGCTCCTGTCGGGGCGCTGAGGTGGCCCGAGGGGATCTCGGATGCGGTCGCGGTCCGCGATCGACGCACCGGATTGAAATGTTTCAGCTCTGATCGGTGCACACGCTATCCACGGCGCACCGGCACGGCAACACTCGTGCGGCGACCAATTTTCGGTCAACTCGCGAGATCGGCAGGGCACTTACCCGCACATTCCCGCTGATATCCGCGCGTCGGGTTTCCCCGCCCCGTGCCGATCCGCGTCCGCACCCTTGTCCCCGGTGCGGGATTACCGGTAGGACGTGGCCTCGCGCATGAAACGTTATGGTTCCCAGTGGGGAGAAGCAGCATGACCGTGTTCGGACTTCGAAGAGGCCGCAGGAGACGGGCGGCGGTGCTGGCCGCGCTCGTCGCGACCGCGCTGGCCGTGCCCACCGCCGCGTCGGCGCAAGCATCGGGCGGGACCGCGTCGGGGCACGCGTCCGGGCACGCGTCCGGTGGGCCGCTCGCCCCGGTCGGGCTGCGCGCCGACGGCCAGGCGTCGGACGTCCTGACCGACGCCGCCCACCCGTCGTTCGCCTGGACGGTGCGCGACACCGGCCGGGCCGAGGCGCAGAGCGGCTACGAGATCCGGGTCGCGCCCGCCGCCCGGAGCGGCGGAAAGCGTCCGGCGGCGGCCAGTTGGGACTCCGGCCACGTCAAGTCCGCCAACTCCACCGCCGTGTCCTACGCCGGCCCCGCGCTCGCCGCCGGCCGGACGTACACCTGGACGGTCAGGACCTGGAACAAGGAAGGCGCCGCGTCCCCCTGGTCGGCGCCCGCCTCCTTCGACACCGGGCTGCCGGGCGCCGGCGACTGGTCGGCCTGGTGGCTGCGGACCGGCGACGGCGCGCTCACCCGGGGCGACTTCAAGGTGACCAGGCCGGTCTCCCGGGCCCGGCTGTACTTCGGCGCGCAGGGCATCGTGGAACCGCACCTGAACGGCGCCCGCGTGCAGCCGTCCGAAGTCCTCGACTCCTCGGTCACCGACTACAGCTCGCGCGTGCTCTACCGCGACCTGGACGTCACCGAGCAACTGCGCCAGGGCGCCAACACCCTCGGATTCATGGCGGCCAAGGGCCAGTTCAGCGGCCAGCCGGTCTTCGTCGCGCAACTCGACATCACCTACACCGACGGCTCCACCGCCACCTTCGGCACCAGCCCGTCGTGGCAGACCAGCGCGGGCCCGGTGACCGGTGAGGACTTCTGGTACGGCGAGACGTACGACGCCCGTAAAGCCGCGCCCGGTTGGGACGCGACCGGCCACGACAACAGCGGCTGGACGGCCGTGCACGCGCTCTTCCCGGTCGCGCACCAGGTGAGCCTGGCCCAGGGCAAGCCGGTCACCGCGCTGGACACCACGACCACCGCGGGCTGGTCACCGGCCGCGCTCACCGACGGGATCGACAACTCCGTCGATGCGTCCGAGGGCTACCACTCGAAGATCGAGACGACCGCGGACACCACCAA
The DNA here is from genome assembly GCF_056859195.1 of Streptomyces sp. NH27. Taxonomy (NCBI): domain Bacteria; kingdom Bacillati; phylum Actinomycetota; class Actinomycetes; order Kitasatosporales; family Streptomycetaceae; genus Streptomyces; species Streptomyces sp. NH27. The sequence goes on along the minus strand of NZ_JACEGK010000349.1, from coordinate 4,669 downwards.
GTGGGTGCAGACCGACCTCGGTTCGGACCAGCGGCTGCGGACCATCACGCTCTTCCCGGCCCGCCCCACCAATGACACGGCCGGCGACATGATCGGCGCCGGTTTCCCCCTGCGCTACAAGGTCGAGGTCAGCGACGACCCGACCTTCGCCAAGGCGACCACCGTCACCGACCGTACCGGCGCCGACCAGCCCGGTCCCGGCACCTCGCCGGTCACCCTCAGCACCGACACCACCGCCCGCTACGTCCGGGTCACCGCCACCAAGTTGCCCTGCAACTCCGCCGGTTGCACCTTCCGGCTGGCCGAACTCGGCGTCTACGGCGCACACCCGGCGACCGGCTACGACGCCATGACCGCGCTCCAGGCAGACGTGACACCCCCGATCCGCGTCGTCCAGACGGTCGCCCCGGTCAAGGAGACCCGCCCCGCCGCAGGCGAGCGCGTCTACGACTTCGGCCAGAACCGCACCGGCTGGGTCACCATCAAGGCCGCCCGGCCCGCCGGCAGCACCGCGACCCTCACCCAGGGCGAGATCCTGGACGCGAGCGGCCAGGTGACGACCTCCAACCTCAGCTTCTCCGCCTCCGACCCGCCCCGGCAGACCAACCACTACACCTTCGCCGGCGCCGGCACCGAGACCTACGCCCCGCACTTCACCTACGCCGGCTTCCGCTACGCGGAGTTGACCGGCCTGCCCGACGACGCCCAGGTCACCGTGACCGCGCAGGTCGTCCACTCCGACGTCCCCACCACCGGGCAGTTCAGCACGTCGAACCCGCTGCTGAACAAGATCCAGGGCGCGGTCGCCCAGACCCAGCTCAACGACCTGGAGTCCATCCCGATGGACTGCCCGACCCGCGAGCGGCACGGCTGGCTCGGCGACGCGGGCGACACCGACCAGGAGGCGATGAGCAACTACGACATGCAGTCGTTCTACGCCAAGTGGCTCGGTGACATCCGCACCAGCGCCAACGCCGACGGCAGCGTCCCGTCCGTGGCGCCCGCCAACGGCGGGCAGGGCTCCTGGGCCACCGACCCGGCCTGGGGCACCGCCTACCCGCAGATCATCTGGGACGCCTACACGCAGTACGGCGACAAGCAGCCCATCACCACCAACTACGCGCAGGTCAAGGCGTGGGTCGACTACCTCGCCACCATCAGCGACGCCGACCACGTGGTGGTGAACTCCCCGACCTCTTGGGGAGACGACTGGCTGGCCACCGTCAGCACCCCGCACGGCTACTTCCAGACCGCCTTCTCCTACCTCGACGCGACCCTGCTGGCGAAGATGGCCGCCGTGGTCGGCAACACCGCCGACGCGACCCACTACAACGCCGTCGCCGAACAGGTGAAGACCGGCTTCCTCAAGCGCTACTTCGACGCCGGCACCGGCGTCTTCGGCAACGGCTCGCAACTGTCCTACGCGATGCCGCTCGTGCTCGGGCTCGTCCCGGCCGGCTACGAGCAGACCAGCCTCGACCGGCTGGTCCAGGACATCGCCGCGCACGGCGACCACGTCACCACCGGATTCGTCGGCACCACGTACGTCTACCAGGCGCTCGGTGCCTACGGCCGCAACGACGTCGCCCTCGCCGTCGCCGAACGCGCGGACTACCCGAGCTTCGGCTACATGGTGGACCAGGGCCCCGGCACCATCTGGGAAAAGTGGCCCAACTCCTCGGCGCCCGACGGGACTTCGTCCAAGGACCACATCGGGCTCGCCGGCTCCATCGGCCAGTGGTTCTACCAGCAGCTCGCCGGCATCCAGCCCGGCACCGGCACCGCCGGCAGCGGATACGGCAACCTCACGCTCGCGCCCAGCGTCGTCGGTGACCTCACGCACGTCTCGGCCACCCAGGACACCGTCCGCGGCACCGTCGAGAGCTCCTGGCAGCGCAACGGGAGCAACCTCACCTACCACGCGGTCGTCCCGGTCGGCGCCACCGCCACGATCCGGCTGCCACTGCTGGGCGGGCCCGGGTCCACCGTCCGCGAGAGCGGCCGCACCCTCTACGCCGCCGGCCACGCCGGACAGTCCGACCCCGGGCTGACCCTCGGCAAGGCCACCGACCAGACCCTGACGCTGACCGCCGGCTCCGGCGACTACACCTTCACCGTCACCGCGCCGAGCGCCTCGGTCACCCACCTGTCCGTCACCGCGACCGCCGACGCTCCCATCAAGGCCGGCGCGAGCGGCGACATCAGCGCGGTCGTGTCCGCGGCCGCCACGAAGTCCGGCTCCGCCGTGGTCGGTGCCAAGGTGCCCACCGGGTGGACCGCGACCGCGACCCCGGCGGCCATCCCGCTCACCCCGGCCGCCACGGTCACCCTCGCCACCGTCAAGCTCGCCGTGCCCGCGGACGCGGCCGGCGGGGTCTACGCGGTGCCGGTCCAGGTACGCGCGCCCGACGGCACGCTCGCCACCACCACCGTCCAGGTCTCCGTCTACGGCAGCTGGCCCGCCGGCACCACCGCGACCGCCTCCAGCTTCCACGCGCCCAACGTCGTCGACGGCGCCGCCCGCACCTACGAGCCCGGGAACGCCATCGACGGCGACACCGCCACCTTCTGGAACGACGACACGCAGGACGTCTATCCCGACACCCTCACCATCACCTCGCCCTCCGCCGTGACCCTCGACGGCGTCTCCTTCGTCTCCTCCCCCGACGGCGTCCCCACCGACTTCACCGTCCAGACCTGGGACGGCTCCCAATGGGTCACCCAGGCCACCATCTCGGGTAACTCCTCGGCCAGTCGCTGGATCCCCTTCGACGCCCCCGTCACCACCACGCAGCTCCGCATCGTCATCACCTCCGCGCAGAACAGCTTCTCCCGCGTGGTGGAACTGGCTCCCTGACGGTGCCGGACCCGCCCGGCTGCCCCGTCCTGTGGTTCGAGGGACCTTGCACCCGGTGGGTGGCTTGTCGCGCAGTTCCCCGCGCCCCTTCGGGGCGGCCTTCCTTCCGCGAAGGGAGCCGCACCCTCCCGGGGGCGCGGGGAACTGCGCGCGCAACCGCATCGCACCGGAGGTTGATCGTAGGACCGCAAGGGGCACTCACCCAGGGGCGCGGGGGCACCCCCTCCCATGCGAAGCTCTGGGGGGAGAACCGCGCCACCAGCCACCCACCGACAGGTGGTCCCGGGGCCGACAGCACCACGTACCCGGGCGGGTTCGCTCAGCTCGCGGCGAGCGACTAGCGTGCTGACCATGACTGATACCCGTCCCGGCGCCGTAGCCGTCGGCCTTGCCACCGTCGCTGACGACGGCACCGTCCTCGACACCTGGTACCCCGCCCCGGAGCTGGCCGAGCAGCCCGGCCCGGCGGGGACCGAGCACCTGACCGCCGAGCGCGCAGCGGAACTGCTGGGCGCGGCCGCGCCGAAAGCGCTCGGCCCCGACCCGCGCCGGGGGGTGCGGGTCGTCGCGGTCCGTACGGTGATCGGCTCGCTGGACGACAAGCCGCTCGACGCGCACGACGCGTACCTCCGGCTGCACCTGCTCAGCCACCGCCTGGTCCGGCCGAACGACCAGAACCTGGACGGCATCTTCGGCCTGCTCGCGAATGTCGCGTGGACCTCGCTCGGCCCGGTGCCGGTGGCGGGCCTGGAGGACGCCCGGCTCGCCGCGCGGGCGGAGGGCGCGCACCTGACGGTGTTCGGCGTGGACAAGTTCCCGCGGATGACGGACTACGTGGCGCCCGCCGGCGTACGGATCGCGGACGCCGGGCGGGTCCGGCTCGGCGCGCACCTCGCGGCCGGCACCACCGTCATGCACGAGGGCTTCTGCAACTTCAACGCCGGCACCCTCGGCACCTCCATGGTCGAGGGCCGTATCTCGCAGGGCGTGGTGATCGGCGACGGCTCCGACGTCGGCGGCGGCGCCTCGATCATGGGCACCCTCTCCGGCGGCGGCACCCAGCGCGTCTCGGTCGGCGAACGCTGCCTGCTCGGCGCGGAGTCCGGGCTCGGTATCGCGCTGGGCGACGACTGCGTGGTCGAGGCCGGGCTCTACGTCACCGCGGGCACCCGCGTCACCCTCCCCGACGGCCAGATCGTCAAGGCCGTCGAGCTGTCCGGCGCCGACAACATCCTCTTCCGCCGCAACTCCACCACCGGCAAGGTCGAGGTCCTCCAGCGCACCGGCTCCTGGGGCGGTCTCAACGCGGCCCTGCACAGCCACAACTGACGGAATGTCAACGAGGCCGGGCCTGTCCGCCGGGTCATGAGCGGCTGCCGCGCAGGGACGACAGCACCGGGCGGCCGTAGCGGGTGGTGAGCGCGGCCGCCGTCGCGGCGAGCGAGGCGGCCGGCGCCACCACCAGATCGGTGGCGCTGGTGTCGCCCCCACAGCGTCGCCCCCACCGCCGCCCGCGCAACCCACGCCGTGGTCGCGGCTACGCGGGGGCGTTGTACGTGATGAGGGAGACCTGCTCGGGGGTCATGCGGAGCTCGGTGAGGGCGCAGTTGTGGAGGCCGGGGAAGACGCGGCGGTATTCGCGCTCGGGGAGGCCGAGGAGGCGGCACAGGACCAGGCGGAAGAGGGTGTTGTGGGCGACGACGAGGACACGCCGGCCCGGGTGGTCGGCGGAGAGTCGGCGGAGTGCGGCGGCGCCGCGGGCCGCGGCGGCGAGGGGGTCCTCGCCGGAAGGGAAGGGGTGGGCGGCGGGGG
>NZ_JACEGK010000348.1:0-8416 GCF_056859195.1 Streptomyces sp. NH27 | reverse complement strand
GTCCATCCGTCGGTGCTCCGCCGCGGCCGGCGCGTGGCCGGGCTCGGGCCTGTTCCGGGTCAGGCGCGTCGGCAGTAGAGGAAGATCTGCTCCTCCGGCGGCACGTCGGTGCTCGCCGGCGCGTACGTATAGGACATCTCCTTGATCACTTCGAAGCCCGCGGCCACCACGACGTCGCGCAGATCGTCCTTCAGGTACCCCGATACCCGCACGGTGTGCCCGAGGAAGGGGATCGGCACGTCGTCCACGTCCGCCTCGACCATGCCGAGCGCCAGCAGCCCGTCGGGCGCCAGCAGTTCGTGGACGGCGGTCAGCGCGGCCGGGATCTCGGCTCTGGGCAGCATCAGCAGGGTGAAGAACGCCGCGACCGCGGAGAAGCTCCCGGCGGCCAGCGGCCCGCCGTCGACCAGGTCCGCCGCATCGGCCTGGACGTACTCCGCCTCGGGGACGTTGGTCCGGGCCCTGGCCAGCATGCCGGCGGACAGGTCCACCCCGGTCACCCGCATGCCGGCGTCGACGAACTGCCGGGTGGTCGGCAGGCCGGTGCCGCAGCCGAGGTCGAGCACCTTGGCGCCGGCCGGCAGTTCGTCGACGAGCCAGCTGCCCGCCGTGACCTGGCCGTCCTTGTGCGGGAACGCCTCGTCGTACCGGTCGCCGATGGCGTCGAACGCCTCCGCCTGGCCGGTACGGTCCCGCTCCGATGCCGCCGCGGGGTCGTCGGGGGGCGTGCCAACGGGCTCGTAACCGTCGGTATCCACTGCTCAGGGCCTCCCTGACTGCTGTGACTGTTGTGACGGACGGGGCTGGAATGGGGCCGGGGTGAAGCGGTGACGGGATGGGTGGATCCGACAGGGCATTGTCTGGCATATGCACAGGATCGGCACTCGTTTGTACCCCCATGACGTGGCGTCAAACTCTAGGCCGTGCTGGGCAATTGTGCAGGCTTCCGATCGACGATCCTACGGTTGACGGCCCGGGGCGCGCCAAGGGGCTCTTACCCGGCGCTCGGACTGCGCCGTACGCCCCACGCCCTCGGCAGCCCCGCGCCCCTCACGCTCACACCGCCGGGCGATCCCAGTCGGCCGGCAACTCGGGCACCGGCCACGCCGGGTCGGGGCGCCAGTCCTGCCAGCGGTCACGGAAAGGCGACTCCCAGGCGCTGATCGCGTGCACCGCCTTCCGGCCGGCCTGCCGGACCCGGTCGGCCAGTTCGGCGGGCATCAGCCCGTCGGCCTGTGCCTGCGCGAACTCGTCCTCGTCCCGCCAGTACCAGTTACGGTCCGGGTGGACCGAGATGTCGAGGAAGTGGTCCACCGAATCCACCCCCGCGGACCACCGGCTCAGCGGTTCCTCCAGATTCACGTACCAGCTTCTGAAGTGCCAATCCTGCTCCCAGAACAGCCAGATCGACCAGGGTTGGTCCGGCCGGGCCAGTTTCAGCACCCCTGCGCCGAACCACTCCTCCACCACCCGCGTGCGGGGCTTGGTGTACCGGGTGGCCAGCGGCTCCTGATACAGCGGCGTGCCGTCGGCGAGCACCGGCTTGATGCAGTGCGTGCCCGGCGCCAGCCACACCGCGAGCAGGTCCGGCTCGTCGCGCACCACCGTCACCGGACGGCAGATGTGCACCTCGTCCGTGCCGTTGCCGCGATAGCGCCACAGCACCTGGTCACCAGGGGCCCAGCGGCCCGGCCGCGGTGCGTTCGATCCGTCCGGTTGCGTGGTGTCGAGGTCGGCTGTCATGAACGGAGTTTACGGAATGTGTGTTACGGGTGGGTCATGCGCAGCACGTCCAGTGCCTCGTCGAGCTGTGCCTCGGAGAGCTCGCCGCGCTCCACATAGCCCTCCTCGATCACCACCTGACGGATCGTCTTCCGCTCCGCCAGCGACTTCTTCGCGACCTTCGCGGCCTCCTCGTAGCCGATGTAGCGGTTCAGCGGGGTGACCACGGACGGCGAGGACTCGGCGTACTCCCGGGCCCGCTCCGCGTGTGCCGTGATGCCGTCGATCGTCCGGTCCGCGAGCAGCCGGGAGACGTTCGCCAGCAGCCGCACCGACTCCAGGATGTTGCGGGCGATCACCGGGAGCATCACGTTCAGCTCGAAGTTGCCCGCGGCGCCCGCGACGGTGATCGCCGTGTCGTTGCCGATCACCTGCGCGGCCACCATCAGCACGGCCTCCGGGACCACCGGGTTGACCTTGCCCGGCATGATCGACGAGCCCGGCTGGAGGTCGGGCAGGCTGATCTCGGACAGCCCGGTGCGCGGGCCCGAGGCCATCCACCGCAGGTCGTTGGCGATCTTCGTCAGCCCCACCGCGATCGTCCGCAGCTGGCCGGACGCCTCCACGATGCCGTCCCGGGCACCCTGCGCCTCGAAGTGGTCGCGCGCCTCGGTGAGCGGCAACCCGGTGGCCCGCGCCACCTCCGAGATCACCGCGGCGGGGAAGCCCGGCGGCGTGTTGATCCCCGTGCCCACCGCGGTGCCGCCCAGCGGCAGCTCCGCCAGCCGGGGCAGCGCCGCCTCCAGCCGCTCGACGCCGTACCGCACCTGCGCGGCGTACCCGCCGAACTCCTGCCCCAGCGTCACCGGTGTGGCGTCCATCAGGTGGGTGCGGCCCGCCTTCACCACCCCGGCGAACTCCGCCGCCTTGCCCTCCAGCGCCTCCGCCAGCCGGGTCAGCGCCGGAACCAGCTCGCCGGTCACCGCCGCGGTCGCCGCGATGTGGATCGAGGACGGGAACACGTCGTTGGACGACTGGGAGGCGTTCACATGGTCGTTCGGGTGCACCTTGCGGCCCAGCCGCTCGGTGGCCAGCGCCGCGATCACCTCGTTCGCGTTCATGTTGGACGACGTGCCCGAGCCCGTCTGGAACACGTCGATCGGGAACTCCGCGTCCCACGTCCCCGCGGCGACCTCGTCCGCGGCCGCCCCGATCGCCGCCGCCATGTCGGCGTCGATCACGCCCAGCTCGGCGTTCACCTTCGCCGCCGCGGCCTTGATCCGTGCCAGCGCCTCGATGTGCGCCCGGCTGATCCGCTGCCCCGAGATCGGGAAGTTCTGCACGGCCCGCTGCGTCTGCGCCCCCCACTTCGCCGCCGCAGGAACCCGCACCTCACCCATCGAGTCATGCTCGACCCGGAATTCGTCCATACCGTCGTCCATACCTCCTACAGTGCCCCGCGACCCGCCGTTGTTCCCGCCGACGGCCCGCGGCAAGGGGTACGCGTTCAGCCCCCTGGCCCGGCCAGATGCACTTGCACCCGCGCCCGCAGCGCCGCGGCCCTCGGATCGCGATACGGAGCCAGGTGCGTCAGGGCCTCTGCCCAGTGGGCGCGGGCCGCCTCGGGGTCCTCCGGGTGCACCGCGTCGGCCAGGTGATCGAGTTCCATCGCGAGTTGCCATGTGTCCCCGAGGTCGCGGTGCACGGCCACCGCCTGACGGTGGAAGGCCGCGGCCTCGTCACGGCGGTCCAACACGCTGTACGTCCGGCCCGCGCCGCGCCAGGCCAGCGCTTCCCGGCCGCGGTCACCGAGGCGCCGGTGCATGCACGGACACGATCACCTGGCCGCCGTCCCTGCCGGTCAGCACGGCGTTCAACTGGCCCAGCTCGTCGGTGCGGTTGACGAACTCGTTCACATCGGCGGGCAGTTGCCGAGGGGTGCGCCGGGGCCGGGCCGGCTCCGGCTCGTGGTGGAAGTGGATGCCACCGCCGACGTCCCTGGCTTGCACGACATCGTGGGACGACCCGGAGAGGTCGTTCGACGAGCTTCCACCAGCCGCGTGAACCGGCCCGACGCCGCCCCGTCCGCGACCTCCAGTCGGACCACCGCGTCACCGTGGCCGAAGTGCGTGCCCCACGGTGCGACGATCAACCCACCCGGCGCGGTCTGCTTCACCCACGTGTACGGGATCTCGCGCAGGCCGCAGGTGGCGATGATCCGGTCGTACGGCGCCCGCGCCGCATGCCCGGTGAACCCGTCACCCGTGATCACGGACGGGCGGAACCCGGCGCGCTCCAGGGTGCCCCGGGCTGCCGTGGCCACGCCGCATCCACCTCGATTGTCGTCACGTTCGCGTCGCCGAGCCGGTGGGACAGCAGCGCCGCGTTCCAGCCCGTACCGGTGCCGACCTCCAACACGGTCTCACCGTCGGACACTTGCAGGTCGCCGAGCATGGCGGCCACGACCGACGGCATCGACGCGGACGACGTCGACACGCGTCCTGGCGTGGTCCCTTCGTGCTCCCCGTCATCCCACTGCGTCACGACCGGCACGTCCGCGGCGGCGAACGCCCGCCATGCCGCCGGGTCTTGGGACCGCTCGACGGGTACGGCGCTGCGCTCGGCCATGTCGTACGGCCACATCATGTCCGGCAGGAAAACCGAGCGGGGCACCGCCTCGAACGTGTCCTCCCACCCGGGTGCCAACTCGTCGCCGCGCCACGCGGGCAACGGCCGGCCCGCCACGGACCGGCCTCGCGCGCCCTCCACCGTGGTCACTTGCGGTGCGTTCCGTCCCCGGGCGGCGTCGTCCCGTCCGGACTCGGCGGCTCCTGCGGCGGCGTCCACGGCGTCCCCGGATGCCCGTCCCCTTCGCCGCCCCCGGCGGCACTCGCCATGATGTTTTCCACCTTCACCACTCCTGTCTGTCGGTCGGGAGAACGAACGGGATAAGACCGACCGGCAAATTGAGGGCGGCGTCGCGGGCCGATGGCTCTCGCCCAGACGGCTTCTCCGCAGTCACCATTTGCCGGTCGGTCCAAGCTACGCCCGACTTCGTCGGGTCGTCCCGCCTCGGTTGTCTATGGTAGAAGCCTTGAGGGCTTTTCCCGAAAGATATTTCCGAGTTCGGGTATAGATCACGTGCGGAATCTGCTGGCCCAATCGGAAAGACGTGTCCTCGCCGGCTCGCCGAAAAGGGCGTACTCGGTGTAAGTGCCGAACTCGCCCTGGTAGACGGACACGTCGCGATGATCGCGGAAGATCATTGCTCCGGTCGTCGTCTCCACCGTGGCTATCCGAGCATCGTAGATCGTGAATGTATTCAGTGGCGCCACTGGCATGTGGTGTTCCAGGGGGACGACGCCCAGCCGTATGTTCGGCAGGAGGCTGAGAGATGTCAGCCGGTCGATCTGCATGGCCATAGCGGGTGCGGGCAGGAAGGGCCAGCGAACCGCCTGCTCCGTGAGGATGAAGGTGAACTTCTTGGTGCAATCGTACAGAACGGCCTGCCGCTCCAGCTTTTTGGCGATCGCCTTGCTGTGGTCGCCCGAAATGTGGGCGAGGCTGGCCCGCACGTATTCGGGGGTGGCGAGGAGTCCGGTCACCATGGACAGGAGGAAGTAGCGGAACTCCGTGGTGGATTGCTCGAGGGCGGCCAGTTCGTTCTGCTTCTTCTCAAGTCCGGTTCGTCGCTGCGACCAGATGTCCTGCCACTCGGAGTTGGCGATCCGGGCAAGAGCGGTGACCCGGCCCACGAGTTCCGGGGGCGCGTCCAGTGCCGTCAGAATCAGCTCCACGTCCACCGGACTGGGGGTGAGCTTCGCCCTCTCGATGTTACTGATCTTCGTCTGAGACAGATGGCAACGCCGAGCGAGCCGGACCTGGGAGAGTCCGGCTCGCTCGCGCAGTTCTCTGAGCGTCTCGGCCAGGTCGTTCCTCGACCGGCCCAGCTCATCGGGTTCGAGCGTCAAGGCCCTTCACGTAATCCTCGAAGGGCACCGCCTCGGCCAGCGCGATGCGCTGGTATTCGATGAAAGGCGCCACGTCTCCCGTGTGGACTTCGCGATTGATCTGCGTCCCGTCGGACGCGTAGTTCATCAGGACCACTTCGGACTTGTCGAACATCCAGAAATCCTGCACGCCGGCCAGCGGGTTCGGGCGGCCCGTCACATCCATGATGCGGATGTCCTCGCCGGCCCACACGTGCGGCAGGTAGTACATGAACTCATATCGGAGGTATGCGGAGAGCGGGCGTGTGACGATGTGCACGCGTCCTTTTGTCTTGCCCTCGCGGCGAACCCGCTTGAGGTCCTCCGTGTACTCGTTCGCATGCGTGTGAGGATCGATTCGCGTGCCGGCCAGGAAGGCGAGGATCTCGTCGTCCTCCTGTGCGACGTTGTATACCGGAAGGGTCTCGAGTCGCCATGCCTCGAAGCGGAAGTCGCGGAACTTGGCGTCCCATGCCTCACCATCCAAGAGCACGCACGGCCTCCTTCAAGACGGCCTCCGGGATCTCCACCAGACCTTCGCCGGACGCCGGGGTGAACACGTCCGTCAGCGCGCCCTGAATGACGAACGATCCGTCGCCGGTCCGATACACGTTGGGGCAGTCATTCTGATTGCACTCGCCGTTGCCCTTGCCGGTGAGGCGGGTCAGTTCCTCGCGTGCCATCCCAAACCTCCTGTCGCCGCCCCCGATTGGGCTGATAGCCAGGACAGTACGAGGAACGGGCCGAGGCCGTCCATTCGCCACCGCCGATATTCGCGTTGTCGGGTAGTTGATCTCCGCTGCGGCCTCGGTTCGGGAAGGCCGGGTCGGAGCCGTCGCGTCACGCGCCCGGGGGGATGGTGATTATGACAAACCGTCACCACGTATCGCGTGCGGGGAGGCGGCGGGGGTCAGTCCTCCCAGTCGAGTTGGGCTTCGGGGACGCCGACGGTGCGGGCGTAGTCCGCCACTTCGGCGCGGGCTGTGGCGTCCTGGGGGGGGTAGCGGAAGAAGCGGTCGGCGAAGATGACGAACGCCTCGGCGGAGGTGTTGAAGTTGACGTACCACCCGCCGACCGGTTCCAGGCACCGCGACAGCGCGTCCGCGAGGTGCTCGGCGTCGGACTGCTCGGCCTGGAAGTCCAGCAGAGTCCATTGCCGGGGTTGGGCCTGCGCGGCGCCGGGCACCTCGACCCGACGCACCCGGGTGACCCGCAGCGGGACCTCCTCCAGCACGCTTCCGACCCGCAGGCTTTCCCCGATCAGCACACCGCTGAGCATGTGAACCTCCTTGCCGTGATGTTCCAGGTGGTGATGACGGCCGAGGTGTGGACGTCTTCCGTGGGGACCGGATTCCGGCCCGGTGCCCCGGTCGCCGTCAGGGGGTGGGGAGTTCGCCGGTGCGGATCGCGGTGATGAACGCGGTCCAGGCGGTGGGGGTGAAGGCGAGAGCGGGACCGTGGGGGTTCTTGGAGTCGCGGACGGGGACGGTGCCGTGGGTGGTGAGGTGGGAGGGTGCCCACTCGACGCATTCGCCGCCCTCGCCGCCGCTGTAGCTGCTCTTGATCCAGGTGCTGGCGGTGGGGTCGGGGGTGTGGCTCATCTGGCGTGCTCCTCCGCGATGCTTCGGATGAGGGACAACGAGTCGTGTGGGGACGCGGCCGCGGCGCGGAGCCGGTCGTACGCTGTCCTGGCGCTCTCCACCGCCTCCGCCGAGTCGTCCACATGTCCCGCGTTGCGGGTCTCCGAATACACCACCCGCGTCCCGTCCCATGACGACAATAGGATAAAGGGTGCGGAGGATGTCGGGGCGCCGGCCGAGAACGGAAGGACCTGCACGGTGATGTGCGGGGTCGCGGCCCGCAGGGTCAGATGCTCCAACTGCGCCGCCATCACGGCCCGTCCGCCGACCTCCGTGCGCAGCACCGCTTCGTGCAGGATCACCCACAGCAGCGGAGGTCGCTTGCCCTCCATCACGCCGTACCGCTGCCGCCTCGCCTCGACCCGCGTCTCGATCTGCCCGTCGTCCTCGCGGGGGTTGGCCGCGCGGAAGGTCGCCTCCGCGTATTCCGGAGTCTGCAACATGCCCATGATCATCGCGTTGGAGTAGTTGCAGATCTCCTTCGCGCCCTGCTCCAGCTTTACGTACGGCACGAACCAACCCGGGTGGCCGCGTTCGGTCACCCGTTCCCGCAGTCGCGTGAAGAAGCCCGAGGTTCCGAAGATGCGGTCGCACGCCTTCACGAACTGCTCGGACGCAAGAAGCAGTCCGCTCTCCACCCGGGTTACGTAGGGCCGTTCATACCCCGTCTGCTCGGCGAGCTGTTGTTGCGTCAACCCCAGGTGCTCCCGGGCGAATCTGACCTCCTGTCCCAGATATGCCGCGCCGTCCTTCCGGCCGTGCTGCCACCTGTCCGTCTCCTGAATGTCCGTCACTTCGGCACCCCCGAAAGCTCTTTGGTTCCGAACCGTTCGGAACCCGGTCACCTCTGGTCGGCCAGGGCCGTCCGCGGCAAAGCTGACCGAGGCGGGCCGACCTCGGAGGGATGATCGTCCGATTCCCTCCGCATTTGAGAGCTTATGGACCGGTCGGGCCCGCAGGGAAGGGAAACGAACGCAATTAGCTCTTTCGAGCTAACGTTCGATACCTGCCACCCCGTCATGCCCTTCCACGCCGACCGGACATGCCGCGGCCCCCGGTCTCCGG
>NZ_JACEGK010000347.1:0-8451 GCF_056859195.1 Streptomyces sp. NH27 | reverse complement strand
GTTCCACAGCGGGAGTTGAGCAGGACGTGCAGCTCGTAGTCGGCCGGATCGGACGCGCCCACGGCATCAAGGGCGAGGTGAGCGTCGAAGTGCGCACCGACGAGCCGGAACTGCGGCTCGCGCCCGGCGCCGTACTCGCCACCGACCCGGCCGCCACCGGGCCGCTCACCATCGCCACCGGCCGGGTGCACAGCGGCCGCCTCATGCTGCGTTTCGAGGGCGTCACCGACCGCAACGGCGCCGAGGCGCTGCGCGGCACCATGCTGATCGCCGAGGTCGATCCGGAGCAGACCCCGGAGGACCCCGAGGAGTTCTACGACCACCAGCTCATCGACCTCGACGTGGTGACCGTGGACGGCCGCGAGGTCGGCCGGATCGCCGAGGTCTCACACCTGCCGTACCAGGACCTGCTGGTGGTGGCGCGCACCGGAGGTGGCGAGGTGCTGGTGCCGTTCGTCACGGAGATCGTGCCCGAGATCGACCTGGACGCGCAGCGGGCCGTGATCGACCCGCCGCCCGGGCTGCTGGACGAGGCGGACGCGCAGGTCGCCGGCGCGCGGGAAGCGGGCGATGGGCCGGACGCTGGTGACGCGTCCGGTGGGGGCGATGGGTCTGGCGAGGGCGATCCGTCCGGCGAGAGCGGTGAGTCCGGAGAGGGCGATGCGCGGCGCGAGAGCGACGGCGCCTGAGATGCGGATCGACGTCGTCACGATCTTCCCCGAGTACCTCGAACCGCTGAACGTCTCCCTGGTCGGCAAGGCCCGCGCGGCCGGCCGGCTCGACGTCCGCGTGCACGACCTGCGCGGCTGGGCGCGCGACCGCCACCACACCGTGGACGACACCCCGTACGGCGGCGGCCCCGGCATGGTGATGATGACCGGCCCCTGGGGCGAGGCCCTCGACCAGACCCTGGCCGACGGGTACGAACAAGGCGCCCACGAGCCCGTGCTGGTCGTCCCCACCCCCAGCGGCCGCCCCTTCACCCAGGAGACCGCTGTGGCGCTGTCCCGGCGCCCCTGGCTCATCTTCACCCCGGCCCGCTACGAGGGAATCGACAGCCGCGTCACCGCCGAGTACGCCACCAGGATGCCGGTCCACGAGGTCTCCATCGGCGACTACGTCCTGGCCGGCGGCGAGGCCGCCGTCCTGGTCGTCACCGAGGCCGTCGCCCGGCTGCTGCCCGGCGTACTCGGCAACGCGCAGTCGCACGCCGACGACTCCTTCGCCCCCGGCGCCATGGCCGACCTGCTGGAGGGCCCGGTCTTCACCAAGCCGCCGACCTGGCGCGGCCGCGACATCCCCGACGTGCTGCTCAGCGGCCACCACGGGAAGATCGCCCGCTGGCGCCGCGACGAGGCGCTGCGCCGTACGGTCGCGCACCGGCCCGACCTGGTCGAGCGCGCCGACCCCGCGGCCTTCGACAAGAAGGACCGCGAGATGCTCAGCATCCTGGGCTGGCAGCCGGGCCCCGACGGCCGATTTGGGCGCAACCCCGACGCCGTGGAAGAATGACCCGCTGTTGCCTGCCCGGCGCGCGCCCCTGCCACAGGGGGACAGCCGCCGCCCGGTGCCGGGCGACCGCACCGTAGGACAACCCGAACATCCAAAGACGACATGCCGTCGATGACCTGTGGCATCGGCGAGGAAGCGACGAACGACCATGACCAACCTCATCGAGAGCGTCAACAGCGCCAGCGTGCGCACCGATGTGCCGGCCTTCCGCCCCGGCGACACCGTCAACGTCCACGTGCGCGTCATCGAGGGCAACCGCTCCCGTGTGCAGCAGTTCAAGGGCGTCGTCATCCGCCGCCAGGGCGCCGGCATCAGCGAGACCTTCACGGTCCGCAAGGTCAGCTTCTCCGTCGGCGTCGAGCGCACCTTCCCGGTGCACACGCCGATCGTCGAGAAGATCGAGGTCGTCACCCGCGGCGACGTGCGCCGCGCGAAGCTGTACTACCTCCGTGAGCTGCGCGGCAAGGCCGCGAAGATCAAGGAGAAGCGCGACAACTGATCGTTTGACTCTCCCTTGGGACGGGCCGGATAAGCTTCCGCCCCGATGGACAGCGAAGCAGTGACCCCGGAGCGCGACCGTTCCCCCACCGCCGACGAGGCGGATCTGGAGGAGCGGTCGCGTTCCGTCATGAGGCAGCGCCTCGCCGGCTGGTGGGACGACTGGAACCGTACGCTGCTGCTCGCTCTCGCCTGCTGTGCGGCGCTGCTTCTGGTCAGCCACTTCGTGGTGGAGCCGTTCGAAGTGCCCAGCTCGTCCATGGAGAACACGCTGCGGGTCGGCGACCGGGTGCTGGTCGACAAGCTGGCGTACCGTTTCGGCGGCACGCCCCGGCGGGGAGACGTGATTGTGTTCGACGGCAAGGACTCCTTCTCCACCAGCAGCGGCACCGACTACGTCAAACGCGTGATCGGCGTCGGCGGTGACCGCGTCACCTGCTGCGACACCCAGGGCCGGCTCAGCGTCAACGGCCATGCGCTCGACGAGACCTACCTGCACCCGGGGAACGCGCCCTCCGAGGCGCCGTTCGACATCGTGGTGCCCCCGGGCCGGCTGTGGGTGATGGGCGACCACCGCGCCGACTCCGCCGACTCCCGCGACCACCTCGGCGACCCGGGCGGCGGCACCGTACCGGTCGGCAAGGTGATCGGCCGCGCCGAGTGGATCGCCTGGCCGCCCGGTCACTGGACCCGGGTGCGCCGCCCCGCCGTCTTCTCCCACGTGCCCGCGCCGGCCGGTGCGCATGGGTAACCGGGGCCGGCCGCGGGGTACGGACGTGCCGCCCGCGGCGCCGATCAGCGGCAGCCGGGTCGAGCGGCGCAAACTGGCCCGCAAGGTCAAGCGCAAGAGGCGCCGTTCGATGGCCCGCGAGGTGCCGCTGCTGATCGTGGTGGCGCTGGTCATCGCGCTGGTGCTGAAGACCTTCCTGCTCCAGGCGTTCGTGATCCCGTCCGGATCGATGGAGCAGACCATCCGGATCAGCGACCGGGTGCTGGTCGACAAGCTCACGCCGTGGTTCGGCGCCGAGCCGCACCGCGGCGACGTGGTGGTCTTCAAGGACCCCGGCGGCTGGCTGAAGGGCGAGCCCGCGCCCAAGCCGGACCCCGTGGTGGTCAAGCAGATCAAGCAGGCGTTCGCCTTCATCGGGCTGCTGCCGGCCTCCGGCGAGCAGGACCTGATCAAGCGGGTGATCGGGGTCGGTGGCGACACGGTGAGCTGCTGCGACGCCCAGGGGCGGCTGACGGTCAACGGCAAGCCGCTGGACGAGCCGTACCTGTATCCGGGCAACCCGCCGTCGACCATCAAGTTCACCGTGCACGTACCGCTCGGGCGACTGTGGGTGATGGGCGACCACCGCTCGGACTCGGCGGACTCGCGGTTCCACTTGACCGAGGTGATCGACGGCAAGCGCACCGAGGGCACCATCTCCCAGAAACTGGTGGTCGGGCGGGCCTTCGTGATCGGCTGGCCGATCGGGCACTGGGGGCGGCTGAAAGAGCCCTCGACCTTCGGCTCGGTGCCGCAGGCGGACGCGGCGATCCCCGCCCGCACAGCCGGCACGACTATGGTGGATGGGACCGACAGCTCGGCCAACAATGCTCAAAGGACCGACCCGCTCCCGACTCCTGCGGAACTCCCGCTCGTTATGGGAATGGTGGGCCTGCGCCGCTTCCGGGGCAGGCGACGATATCGAATGAGGAGTGGATGTGGGGGACCTGGTGGTCGGCGCGCGGTCCGGTTCCGGCGAGCCCGAGAAGGGGGACGGCCCGGTGCCCCCTGCGGACGGCACGGAGGCCGATGGCGTGGTCCCCGAAGAGACGGCTCGGAACGGCGCGCATGGCGTCCCCTCCGCCGGCAGGGTCCCCGGGCCCTCCGACGGCGGCTACGCGAGCGGCTATGACTCCGGCCGGGACGCCGGGGCGGAGGGCGGATACCAACCCGGTGGCTCGGGCGGCAACGGATACCAGGCCGGTTACGACCCGGGCGCGGGCTTCGGCCAGGACTACGACCCGGGCGCGGGATACGAGCCCGGTTACGTCCCGGTGGCCGGCACCCGGCCGGAGGACGTGGGCGGTGTGAGCGGCGACGGCGCGCGGCGCCACGACTCCGACGGCCCCGACGGGCCCGACGGCCCGGGTGGCGGCGGCGACTCGTCCGATGGTGAGCCCGCGCACGCGGCCGAGCGCAAGCCCCGCTCCTTCTGGAAGGAGCTGCCGCTGCTGATCGGCATCGCGCTGGTGCTGGCGCTGCTGATCAAGACCTTCCTGGTGCAGGCGTTCTCCATCCCGTCCGACTCCATGAACAACACCCTGCTCAAGGGCGACCGGGTGCTGGTCGACAAGCTGACCCCGTGGTTCGGCTCCACGCCGAGCCGTGGCGAGGTCGTCGTCTTCCACGACCCGGGTGGTTGGCTGCCGGAGAACCCGCCGCCGAGCAGCAACGCGGTGGTGCGCGGCCTGCAGAAGACCCTCAGCTTCGTTGGCCTGATGCCGTCGGCCGAGGAGAAGGACCTGATCAAGCGGGTGATCGGGGTCGGCGGTGACACCGTCAGCTGCAAGGGCACCGGTCCGGTGATGGTCAACGGCAAGCCGCTGAACGAGCCGTACGTCTTCCCCGGCAACACCCCGTGCAGCACGGACAGGTCGTTCACCGTCCATGTGCCCAAGGGCCACATCTGGGTGATGGGCGACCACCGCCAGGACTCGCTCGACTCGCGGTACCACATGGACCAGGTGATCGACGGCAAGCACACCGACGGCACCGTCGCGACCAAGCAGGTCGTCGGCCGCGCGATCGTGGTCGCCTGGCCGATCAACCGCTGGGACTGGCTGGGCATCCCCGGCACGTTCTCCCAGCGGGGGATCAACGCGGCCGGCACCGCCGGTCCTGCCGCGGTCGGTGTGGCGGGCGCGATCCCGCTGGTGCTGTTGCGGCGGCGCAGGCTGCTGCGCAAGCACGAGGCGGCCGGCGCGTCCGAGGGCGCGGAGGGCTGACCGGGGCGCGTACCCGACGGGTAGGGTGCGGCTCCATGAGCGCGACACGTACGAGCAGCGGCAAAGTGATATCCAAGGGCCGCGGCAGCACCGGACACAGACTGTCCGGGATTGCCGTGGCCCTTGGCTGCGTGCTCTTCCTGGGCGGCTTCGCCTGGGCCGCGGTCGTCTACCGCCCCTACACGGTGCCGACCAGCTCCATGGAGCCCACGGTCCGTCCCGGCGACAAGGTGTTGGCCGAGCGGATCTCCGGCGACCAGGTGCACCGCGGCGACATCGTGGTCTTCAAGGACAAGCTGTGGGGCGACCTGCCCGAGGTCAAGCGGGTGGTCGGGGTCGGCGGCGACACGGTCTCCTGCTGTGAGGCGCGCGGGCGGCTGATGGTCGACGGCAAGCCCGTCGACGAGACCTACCTGGCCGTGCCCGGCCAGGCGTCGGCGTCGAAGTTCGAGACGAAGGTCCCCAAGGGCGAGCTGTTCCTCGTCGGTGACAACCGCGCGGTCTCCCAGGACTCCCGGCTGCGCCTGGAGGACGCCCAGCGGGGTTCCGTGCCGGCCGGCGACGTGAAGGCCCGGGTGGAGGCTACGGCGTGGCCGCCGGGCCGGGTGGGGACGGTGCAGCGCACCTCCGCCTTCGACGGGCTCTCCGGCGGTGGAGCGTCCCCCCATGGCCCGCTGCGCTGGCTGGTGGCAGTGATCGCGGCCGGGGTGCTGCTGATCCTGGGCGGGGCCGCGTACCCGCCGCTGGCCGACCTCGCCCGGCGGCGGGCGGGCTGACGCTCCTACCGCGATACGGCGGTGTGCGGCTCCGGCGGTGTCCCGGTAGCGCACAATGGGGTCACGTACGGCTGAAGGGGAACATGCCATGAGCGCCGAGGACCTCGAAAAATACGAGACCGAGATGGAGCTGAAGCTCTACCGGGAGTATCGCGACGTCGTCGGCCTGTTCAAGTACGTGATCGAGACCGAGCGGCGCTTCTACCTCACCAACGACTACGAGATGCAGGTGCACTCGGTCCAGGGCGAGGTGTTCTTCGAAGTGTCGATGGCCGACGCGTGGGTCTGGGACATGTACCGGCCGGCTCGCTTCGTCAAGCAGGTCCGGGTGCTCACCTTCAAGGACGTGAATATCGAGGAGCTGAACAAGGCGGACCTCGATCTGCCGTCGGACGACTCGGGATTCAACAGCTGAGGCCGCCGGGGTGAGGCCGGGCCGAGGCCGGGGTGAGGCCGGGTGAGGGCCGGTTCTGGGAGCTATCCACAGGCCGTCTTTCAAGATCATCTTCGATGGGCCATCTTCTGTCACAGTGAGTGACGGAGGTGGTACTCATGAACGCACGAGGTGCGCTGGGGCGGTACGGAGAGGGCGTGGCCGCCAGGACGCTGCAGGACGCAGGGCTGGACATCCTGGAGCGGAACTGGCGGTGGGGCCGGCGGGGTGAGATCGACATCGTCGCGGCCGACGGCGATGCGGTGGTGGTGTGCGAGGTGAAGACCCGCCGGGAGGGCGGCCATCAGCACCCCATGGCGGCGCTCACCCCGGTCAAGGCGGCCAAGCTGCGGACGCTCGCCGAGCGATGGACCGCCGAGCACGGCGGGGCGCCGCCGGGCGGCGTCCGGATCGACCTGGTCGGAGTCGTGCTGCCGGTGCGCGGCGCGCCCCGGGTCGAGCACGTGCGGGGGGTGGCGTGATGGGCTTCGCGCGCACATGCTCGGTCGCCCTGATCGGCGTGGAAGGCGTCGTGGTCGAGGTCCAGGCCGACCTGGAGCCGGGAGTGGCCACGTTCGCCCTGGTCGGTCTGCCGGACAAGAGCCTGGTGGAGAGCCGTGACCGGGTGCGCGCGGCGATCGTGAACAGCGGGGAGACCTGGCCGCAGAAGAAGCTCACCGTGGGGCTGAGTCCGGCGTCGGTGCCCAAGGGCGGTTCCGGCTTCGACCTGGCGGTGGCCTGCGCCGTGCTGGCCGCGAGCGGCCGG
Source organism: Streptomyces sp. NH27 (assembly GCF_056859195.1). Lineage (NCBI taxonomy): Bacteria > Bacillati > Actinomycetota > Actinomycetes > Kitasatosporales > Streptomycetaceae > Streptomyces > Streptomyces sp. NH27. Next base: position 1,472 of record NZ_JACEGK010000347.1, on the reverse strand, counting down.
ATCGCGCCGAGTGCCATCGCCGACCTGATGATGATCGGCGAGCTGGGGCTCGACGGGCGGGTCCGCCCGGTGCGCGGTGTGCTGCCGGCCGTGCTCGCCGCGGCCGACGCGGGATACCGGCAGGTGGTGGTGCCCGAGCGCACCACATCCGAGGCGGCCCTCGTGCCCGGCGTCTCGGTGCTGGGCGTACGCAGTCTGCGCCAGCTTGTCGCGGTGCTCAACGACGAGGCGGTGCCCGAGGAGCCGGAGGAGGGCGTCGCGGCCGGGCGGGAGCGACCCGACCCGATGCTGGCGGGGCTGGCGGTGCCCGGTGGCGGTGCCGGCGCGGGGCTGGGCGGAGGCGGTGCGTTCGCCCGGACCGGATTCGGCGGCGGCGGATTCGGCAGCGCGGACTTCACGAGTGCGGGTGGCGGCGGCCTCGGTGGGGATCAGCACGGACCCGACCTGGCCGATGTCGCCGGGCAGCGGGCGGCCCGGCTCGCCCTGGAAGTCGCCGCGGCCGGCGGCCACCACCTCTATCTGAACGGTCCGCCGGGTGCGGGCAAGACGATGCTTGCCGAGCGACTCCCTGGCATCCTGCCGCCGCTCACCCGCCAGGAGTCGCTGGAGGTCACCGCGGTGCACTCGGTGGCGGGCATCCTCCCGACCGGCCGCCCGTTGGTCGACATCCCGCCCTACTGCGCGCCGCATCACTCGGCCACGATGCCCTCGCTCGTCGGCGGCGGCAGCGGACTGCCGAGACCGGGCGCGGTCTCGCTCGCTCATCGTGGGGTGTTGTTTCTTGACGAGGCGCCGGAGTTCAGCTCGCAGTCGCTCGACGCGCTTCGGCAGCCGCTGGAGTCCGGCCATGTCATCGTGGCCCGGGCCGCCGGGGTGATACGGCTCCCGGCCCGCTTCATGCTGGTGCTGGCCGCGAACCCGTGCCCGTGCGGGCGGTATTCGGTGCTCGGCGGGGGCTGCGACTGCTCGCCGAGCGCGGTGCGGCGCTATCAGGCCCGGCTGTCCGGTCCGCTGCTGGACCGGGTCGACCTGCGGGTGGACGTCGAGCCCGTCAGCCGCGCCGAGCTCATCGGGCCGGGCGGCGAGGGCACGGCCGGGGAGTCCACAGCCGCGGTCGGCGTCCGGGTCCTGGAAGCCCGGGCCAGGGCCGCCGCCCGCTACCAGAACACCCCCTGGCGGCTGAACAGCGAAGTGCCAGGACACGAGATGCGCACCCGCTGGCATGTCGCCGCCGGCGCCCTGCGTGCGGTCGAGCGCGACATGGAGCGCGGCCTGCTCACCGCCCGCGGCCTGGACCGGGTGCTGCGTGTGGCCTGGACCCTCGCCGACCTCGCGGGCGCCGACCGCCCGACACCCGAACACGTCCTGCTGGCACTCCAGTTGCGCACCGGGGTGAGCAGGGGAGTGCCGGCTGTGGCGGGAGGAGTGTGATGGCGGGGGAGGAGGAAGCCGCGGCGTGGGGTGGGGAGTTG
>NZ_JACEGK010000346.1:0-8466 GCF_056859195.1 Streptomyces sp. NH27 | reverse complement strand
GGGAATGCGGTGGACGGGCGAGATTCACCTGTGAAGGTGGTGGCACCCGTATGCTTCACGCCATGCGCGTCTACATTCCCACCACTCTCGCCGGGCTGGCCGAGGCGTACAAGGCGGGCGAGCTGGGTCCGGCACCGCTGGACGCCTTCGCGGTCACACCGAGCCTGCGCGAGTGGTACGTCTCCGACGACATCGAGGAACTCGAGTACGCGGCGCTGACCCGGGCCGCCCAGGCGTCGCTGCGGATGCTGGCCGTGCGGCCCGAAGTGCCGCGCAGGCGCGTGGTCGTGGCGGTGGACGTGGCCGACGGCGCAGTGCGCCACGACCCCGACCGCGGCCTCGATCCGGCCGGGCTCGGCGAGGTACGGCTGACCGGCGCGGTGCGGCTCGCCGAGGCTGCCGCGGTGCATGTGGACGCCGACGACGCCGAGGCCGACGTGCGGGCCGCGGCCGACGCGGTGGGCGCGGTGGACGCCGGTGACGAGGACGCACAGTTCACCGTCGACGGTGCCGAGGATCACGAGCTTTTGTGGTATGCGACGCAGGAGATTCCCAACCTGATCGGCTGACACCGCACGGAAGTTATCCACAGGCCGGAAACGGGCTGTCGCTCTGCGCGAGTAACGTTCCTGGTGTGAACGCGCACCTCGTATGGGACTGGAACGGGACCCTCTTCAACGACATCGAAGCGGTGGTCGGGGCGACCAACGCCTCCTTCGCCGAGCTCGGCCTGCCCCCGATCACGGCCGAGCGATACCGCGAGCTGTACTGCGTGCCCGTGCCGCGTTTCTACGAGCGGCTGCTGGGCCGGCTGCCCTCCGACGAGGAGTGGGCCGTGATGGACGCGGGCTTCCAGCGGCACTACCTGCGGCTGGCCGAGCAGTGCGGGCTCGCCGACGGGGCGGCCGAGCTGCTTGCATCACGGCAGGCGTTGGGCGTCACCCAGTCACTGTGCTCGCTCGCCACCCGGCAGCAGCTGCTGCCGTTCGTCACCGCCCACGGCATCGGCGGGCACTTCCTGCGGATCGACGGCCGCAGCGGCGCGGCGAGCGAGGGGAAGTCCGGCCAGATGGCCCGGCACCTGGCTGCGCTCGACGGCCTCGACGGCCGCCCCGTCGTGGTCATCGGCGACGCCCTGGACGACGCGGCCGCCGCTGCCCACGTGGGCGCGTTCGCGGTGCTGTACACCGGCGGTTCACACAGCCGTGCGAGCCTGGAGACCGCCGGGGTGCCGGTCGCCGACAGCCTTGTCGAGGCCGTCGAGCTGGCCGAGCGAATAGCGGGCTGACCTGGACAGGAGCCCCGGTTTCTGTCCATTCGGGCCAAACGTGTGTGGTGCATTTGTACGAAGACGGCGCATGACAGCCACCCCTGCCGGGACGGTAGCCTGACGGGCGTGATCACTGTTGATCCGTGCTCCGGGGGCATCGCGTGCTGACGGGCACGACGAGCCTCCTTTCCGGCATAGCGTCGTCCCGTAGCGGAAACCCCGCGTCGCGGTACGTCGTGCCATCAACCGACGTCACGCAATGGCGCGCGACAGGAGTCAGAGGACATGCAGACCAAGCTGGACGAAGCCAAGGCGGCGCTTCTCGAACGGGCGGCTCTGGCAGGTGAGAACAGCCCGGCGGGAGGACCCCCCGGCCAGGGCCTCGACGCGCAGGCGCTGACCGCGTTTCTCCAGCGCTACTACCTGCACAGCGCACCCGAGGACCTGATCGACCGCGACCCGGTCGACGTCTACGGTGCCGCGATGTCGCACCACCGCCTGGCGGAGAACCGCCCGCAGGGCACGGCCAACCTTCGGGTGCACACCCCCACGGTGGAGCAGAACGGCTGGCAGTGCAGCCACACCGTGGTCGAGGTCGTCACCGATGACATGCCCTTCCTGGTGGACTCGGTCACCAATGCGCTGACCCAGGCGAACCGGGCGATCCACGTGGTCGTCCACCCGCAGTTCCATGTCCGCCGCGATGTCGCCGGCAAGCTGATCGAGGTCATCGGGTACGCCTCGAAGGCCGAGGGCGAGTCGCTGCCGCACGACGTGCTGGTGGAGTCCTGGATCCATGTCGAGATCGACCGGGAGACCGATCGGGACGACATCAAGGAGATCACCGCCGATCTGCGCCGCGTGCTGTCCGACGTGCGCGAGTCCGTCGAGGACTGGACGAAGATGCGGCAGGCCGCGCTCACCATCGCCGACGAACTGGCCGCCTCCCCGCCACCGCTGCCGGAGCAGGAGACCAGCGATGCGTGGGAGCTGATGCGCTGGCTCGCCGACGACCACTTCACCTTCCTCGGCTACCGCGAGTACGAACTCACCACCGACACCGATGACACCGCCGGCGACGCTGATGCCGAGGGCGAGGACGTGCTCGTCGCCGTGCCCGGCACCGGCCTGGGCATCCTGCGCTCCGATCCGCAGCACCCGCACAACGACGGCACCCACCCCAGCCATCCCGGCTCGCCGTCCTTCAGCCGGCTGCCCGCAGACGCCCGCAAGAAGGCCCGCGAGCACCGGCTGCTGATCCTCACCAAGGCCAACAGCCGCTCCACGGTGCACCGCCCGTCGTACCTGGACTACATCGGGGTCAAGAAGTTCGACGCCGAGGGCAACGTGATCGGCGAGCGGCGCTTCCTCGGGCTGTTCTCCTCCAGCGCCTACACCGAGTCGGTGCGCCGGGTGCCCGTGGTCCGCCGCAAGGTCGAGGAGGTCCTCGAAGGCTCCGGATACCAGGTCGGCAGCCACGACGGCCGCGACCTGCTCCAGATCCTGGAGACCTACCCGCGCGACGAGCTGTTCCAGACCGGCGTCGACGAACTGCGCTCCATCGTCACCAGCGTGCTGTACCTCCAGGAGCGCCGCAAGCTCCGGCTCTACCTGCGCCAGGACGAGTACGGCAGGTACTACTCCGCGCTGGTCTACCTGCCGCGGGACCGCTACACCACCGCGGTGCGGCTGCGGCTGACCCACATCCTCCAGGAGGAACTGGGCGGCCGCAGCGTCGACTTCACCGCCTGGAACACCGAGTCGGTGCTCTCCCGGCTGCACTTCGTGATCCGCGTCAACCCCGGCAGCCGGCTCCCCGAACTCGACGAGTCCGATGCCGAGCGGATCGAGAACCGGCTCGCCGCGGCCGCCCGGTCCTGGGCCGACGGCTTCGCCGAGGCACTCAACGCCGAGTGCGGCGAGGAGCGCGCCGCCGAACTCGGCCGCCGCTACGGGGACGCGTTCCCAGACGGCTACCGGGCCGACTTCGCGCCACGGGTCGCCGTCGCGGACCTCCAGCACATCGAGAGCCTGGGCGAGGACGACTTCACCCTCTCGCTCTACGAACCGGTCTCCGCCGCCCCCGAGGAGCGCCGCTTCAAGATCTACCGCACCGGCGCCCCGGTATCGCTCTCCGCGGTGCTTCCGGTGCTCCAGCGGCTCGGCGTCGAAGTCGTCGACGAGCGCCCCTACGAGCTGCGCCGTGTCGACAACTCGCGGGCGTGGGTCTACGACTTCGGGCTGCGCCTCGACCCCGCGCTCGGCGATCTGGGAGACGACGCGCGCGAGCGGTTCCAGGAGGCGTTCGCCGCGACCTGGACCGACCGGGCCGAGAACGACGGCTTCAACTCGCTGGTGCTGCGGGCCGGGCTGGACTGGCGGCAGGCGATGGTGCTGCGCGCCTACGCGAAGTACCTGCGGCAGGCCGGTTCGACCTTCAGCCAGGACTACATGGAGGACACCCTCCGTACGAACGTCCACACCACCCGGCTACTGGTCAACCTCTTCCAGGCCCGGCTCTCGCCCGACCACCAGAAGGCCGGCAGTGAACTGACCGACGGCATCCTGGAGGAGCTGGAGGGCGCCCTCGACCAGGTCGCCAGCCTCGACGAGGACCGCATCCTGCGTTCCTTCCTCACCCTGATCAAGGCGACGCTGCGCACCAACTACTTCCAGCGCGGCACGGATGGCAAGCCGCACTCCTACCTGTCGATCAAGTTCGACCCGCAGGCCGTGCCCGATCTGCCCGCGCCCCGCCCGGCCTACGAGATCTGGGTGTACAGCCCGCGGGTCGAGGGCGTGCACCTGCGGTTCGGGAAGGTCGCCCGTGGTGGGCTGCGCTGGTCCGATCGCCGTGAGGACTTCCGCACCGAGGTGCTGGGTCTGGTCAAGGCCCAGATGGTGAAGAACACCGTGATCGTGCCGGTCGGCGCGAAGGGCGGGTTCGTCGGCAAGCGGCTGCCCGACCCTGCCGTCGATCGTGACGCGTGGATGGCGGAGGGCATCGCCTCGTACCGGACGTTCATCTCCGGTCTGCTCGACATCACCGACAACCTGGTCGGCGGCGAGGTGGTGCCGCCGCAGGACGTGGTCCGGCACGACGAGGACGACACGTATCTGGTGGTGGCGGCGGACAAGGGTACCGCGTCGTTCTCCGACATCGCCAACGAGGTCGCCGTCTCGTACGGGTTCTGGCTCGGCGACGCCTTCGCATCCGGCGGGTCGGTCGGTTACGACCACAAGAAGATGGCCATCACCTCCTCCGGCGCCTGGGAGTCGGTGAAACGACACTTCCGGGAGACCGGCCACAACACGCAGGAAGAGGACTTCACCGTCGTCGGTATCGGCGACATGTCCGGCGACGTCTTCGGCAACGGCATGCTGCTGTCGGAGCACATCCGACTGGTGGCCGCCTTCGACCACCGGCACATCTTCCTCGACCCGAACCCGGACGCGGCCACCTCCTACGCCGAGCGGCGTCGGATCTTCGAACTGCCGCGCTCCTCCTGGGCCGACTACAACTCCTCGCTGATCTCGGCCGGCGGCGGCATCTACCCGCGCACCGCCAAGGCGATCCCGGTCAGCGCGCCGGTCCGTGCCGCGCTCGGCATCGAGTCCAAGGCGGCGAAGCTCACCCCGGCCGAGCTGATGAAGGCGATCCTCAAGGCCCCGGTCGACCTGCTGTGGAACGGCGGTATCGGCACCTACGTCAAGGCGTCCACCGAGACGCAGGCGGACGTCGGCGACAAGGCGAACGACCCGATCCGGATCGACGGCGCCGACCTGCGGGTCAAGGTGGTCGGTGAGGGCGGCAACCTCGGCTTCACGCAGCTCGGCCGGATCGAGTTCGCCCGCTCCGGCGGCCCCGACGGCACCGGCGGCCGGATCAACACCGACGCGATCGACAACAGCGCTGGCGTGGACGCCTCCGACCACGAGGTCAACATCAAGGTGCTGCTCAACAGCACCGTCGCCGAGGGCGACATGACGGTCAAGCAGCGCAACACGCTGCTCGCCGAGATGACGCACGACGTCGGCAACCTGGTGTTGCGCAACAACTACGCGCAGAACGTGGCGCTGGCCAACAGCATGGCGCAGGCCGGCAGTCTGCTCCACGCGCACCAGCGGTTCATGCGGCGGCTGGTGCGGGACGGTCGGCTGGACCGGGCGCTGGAGTTCCTGCCCACCGACCGGCAGATCCGGGAGCGATCGGCGGCCGGTGTGGGGCTGACCCAGCCGGAGATGGCCGTCATCCTCGCCTACGCCAAGATCACCGTGGCCGACGAGCTGATCCAGACCGAGCTGCCCGACGACCCGTATCTGCGGTCCCTGCTGCACGCGTACTTCCCGGTGGCACTGCGGGAGCGTTTCGCCACGCAGATCGACAACCACGCGCTGCACCGCGAGATCGTCACCACCGTGCTGGTCAACGACACGGTGAACACCGGCGGCACCACGTTCCTGCACCGTTTCCGGGAGGAGATCGGCGCGACCACCGAGGAGATCGTGCGGGCGCACACCGCGGCCCGGACGATCTTCGACCTCGGCCCGATCTGGGACGCGGTCGAAGCGTTGGACAACACGGTCGCGGCCGATGTGCAGACCCGGATCAGGTTGCACTCGCGGCGGCTGGTGGAGCGCAGCACCCGCTGGTTGCTCAACAACCGGATGCAGCCGCTCCAGATCGCCGAGACCATCGAGTTCTTCGGGGAGGGCGTCACCGCGGTGTGGTCGCGGCTGCCGAAGCTGCTGTGCGGTGCGGACCTGGAGTGGTACGGCGGGCTGCATGACGAGCTGACGGCCGCCGGGGTGCCGGACGAGCTGGCGACGCGGGTGGCCGGGTTCTCCTCGGTGTTCCCGGCGCTGGACATCGTGGATGTGGCGCGGCGGGCCGGCAAGGAGCCGCTGGACGTCGCCGAGATCTACTTCGACCTCGCCGACCGGTTGGGCATCACCCAACTGCTCGACCGGATCATCCAGTTGCCGCGGGACGACCGCTGGCAGTCGATGGCGCGGGCCGCGATCCGCGAGGACCTGTTCGCGGCGCACGCGGCGCTCACCGCCGACGTGCTGAGCGCGGGCGAGGCCGGTGCCACCCCGGAGGAGCGCTACAACGCGTGGGAGGAGCGCAACTCCGGACTGGTCAACCGGGCCAGGACCACGCTGGAGGAGATCCAGGGCTCGGAGGAGTTCGATCTGGCGAGCCTGTCGGTGGCGATGCGGACGTTCCGCACGCTGCTGCGCACCCACCACTGAGGTCCGGGGGCGGGCGCCACGGCGTCCGCCCCCCGCGGGCTCGGTCGACCCGCGACGCCGCCTATCGTGCACCAGGTCGTTACTGGCTCGGCATCTTCCACAAGGTGAGCTTGCCGGTGTAGACGGGTGTCTTGTAGTAGTTCTCGCTCGGGGTGGTGCCGGTGATCAGCCACATGGCGAGGTGGCCGGAACTGGTCACGGTGCAGAGCCGGTCGCCGGTCTTGATCAGCGGGTTGTCGCCGACCAGGTCGTTCGCCTGGACCTGGCCCGGCAGCGGGTTGGCCTCGGCCGCCTCCCGGCAGTCCGCGGGGGACGCGCTCGTGGATTTGCCCGTGGGCGTGTCGAAGGTGAGGTAGTCGTCGCTGTAGTTGAACTCGACCTGGCCGCCGGGGAGGCTGTCCTTCGGGTCGACCAGCGGCGTGTCGAGGTCGACGTCGGGGCCGGGGGAGATGGAGTTGGGCGGGTGGACCGTCAGCGAGCGGTCCTTGAATATCACCTGGTAGTCGCCGTCGGCGGCCGGGCCGCTGCCGGAGGTGGTGGTGTCCGTTCCGGTGGGCGGTGTGGTCGCGGTGCTGCTCGGCGTGCCGTCGGTTGCCGGGCCGCCGGGGTGCGCGGCGGGCGCCGACGTGGTGTGGTCCGAGCCGGCGGAGGAGTGGCCGTCGTCGCTGGTGTACCGGGTGATGGCGTAGGTCAAGGTGACCGCCAGGACCAGGGCGAGCGCACCGCCGCCGATCACCAGCAGCTTGTGGGTACGGCCGCCCGGGGTCGGGACGGGCCGCGGCTCGGAGTCGGCGGGCGGCAGGCCGTAGCCGGTGGACGGCTGCCCGGCGCCCGGGCTGCCCGTCCCCGGGGAGTCGGGTGTGCCTGCTCCCGGCTGGCCCGGCGTACCTGGGCCCGCTGCGAAACCGGTCGGCGGCGCGAAGGCGTTCGGGGGCTGCCCGGGCGGCGGCCCGGCCGGGTAGCCGGGGGGCGGTGCGAAGCCTGGCGGGTCCGGCATGGTCGGCCCGGGGACGGGTTCCGGCTGCGGCGGCTGCTTGGCGGCGGCCTCCCGTCGTACGATCTCGGCCGAGATCGGCTGCGGCAGCCAGCCGGTGAAGTCCCGCAGTGAGCGGCCGGCCGCGTGTGCGCACAGTTCGGCCAGCTCCGCGGGGGAGGGCCGCACTGCGGGGTCGGCGGTGAGGCAGCGGGTCAGCAACGGCCGCAGTGTGTCGGGGTAGCCGGACAGGTCCGGCGGTCGTATGGAGGTGTTGGCGATCTTCGTGGCGAGGGTGATGGCGCCCGCGTCGCCGTACGGGTGGCGGCCGGTGGCGGCGACGGCGGCGATCAGGCCGAGCGAGAACAGGTCGGCGGCCGGGGTGAGTTCGTGACCGTTCGCGTGCTCGGGGGACATGTACTGCGGGGTGCCGATGAGACCGCCGCTGCGGGTGAGCTGCGTGGAGTCGGCGGCTCTGGCGATGCCGAAGTCGATCACCCACGGCCCGCCGGCGGCCAGCAGGATGTTGCTGGGCTTGAGGTCGCGGTGGATGACCCCGGCCGCGTGCACGGCACGCAGCGCCTCCGCGGCGCAGCCGACGAGTTGGAGCACGGTCGGCAGCGGCAGGGTGCCGTACCGGGACAGCGCCTCGTCGAGCGGCAGCCCCGGCACGAAGGTGGTGGCCAACCACGGCTGGTCGCCGGTGGTGTCGTGATCGACGACCGGTACGACGTGGTAGCCCTGCACCTGCCGGGCGGCCCGCACCTCCTGTTGGAAGCGGCGCCGGAACTCCTCGTCGCGGGTGTACTCGCGCCTGATCAGCTTCAGGGCGACCGGCTGCCCGCCACGGGTGTGCGAGAGGTAGACCGTTCCCATGCCGCCCTCGCCGATCCGGGCGACCAGCCGGTAGCCGGCCTGCTCGCGCGGGTCCTGGGGGCCGAGCGGGCGTAACTGGCCGCCCTGGTCC
>NZ_JACEGK010000345.1:0-8513 GCF_056859195.1 Streptomyces sp. NH27 | reverse complement strand
ACGGGGCGGTTGAGCCCCGTCGTCCCGGCCGCTTCTTGCGGACGGCGAGCGCGCGTCCCACGCGCAGCGCGCGTCACACGAACAGGCGGAGCAGGTCCTCCTGCGTCTCGCGGCGGACCAGGGTCCGGGCCGCACCGTCGCGCACGGCGACCACCGGCGGGCGGGGGACCTGGTTGTAGTTGCCGGCCGCCGACCGCTGGTAGGCGCCGGAGCAGGGGATCGCGAGCAGATCACCCGGCCGGATGTCGCCCGGCAGTTCGACCGCGTGCACCAGCACGTCCCCGCTCTCGCAGTGCTTGCCGACGATCGTGAACGTCTGCGGCGGGGCCTGACCCGGCCGGGAGGCGAGCACGGCCGTGTAGGCGGCGCCGTAGGTGGCCGGGCGGGGGTTGTCGCTCATGCCGCCGTCGACGCTGATGTAGCGTCCCTTCACTGTGCCGACCTCGTAGACCGCGACCGTAGTCGGCGCCGCGATCGATCGGCCCGGCTCGACCGCCAGCCGCACGTCCTCGGGCACCGCCACCCTGAGCGCGTCGGCGAGTTCGGCGGGTGTCGGGGCCGGCTCGCCGCCCGGGAGGTAGGGAACGCCGAGGCCGCCGCCGAGGTCCAACCGGCCGATGGAGATCCCGTGTTCGGCCTCGACCTCCTTGAGGAACCGTGCCATGCGCTCGGCCGCGGTGGTGAAGGAGCCGAGGTCGAAGATCTGCGAGCCGATGTGCGAGTGCAGGCCGACGAGTTCCAGGCCCGGTGTGGCCAGCACCTGGCGTACGGCCTCGGCCGCCTCGCCCGAGGCCATGGACAGCCCGAACTTGGTGTTCTCACCGCCTGTCGCCAGGGCCGCGTGCGTGTCCGCGTCCACGCCCGGCTTCACCCGGAGCATGACGGGCTGCCGGGCGCCGTCGGTCCGCACCAGGTCCGCCAGGCGGGCCAGTTCGTGGAAGGAGTCCACGACGATGCACCCGATGCCCCACTCCACGGCGGCCCGAAGCTCGGCGACCGACTTGTTGTTGCCGTGGAAGACCACCCGCTCGGGGGGCATGCCCCCCAGCCGGGCCACCGCCAGCTCACCGCCGGTGCACACGTCCAGCGAAAGGCCGAGCTCCCGCAACCAGCCGACGAGGGCGGGGGCCAGGAACGCCTTGCCGCCGTAGTGGACGTCACCCGTGCGGAACGCGGCCGTCCAGGCGGCGCACCGGGCCCGGAAGTCGTCCTCGTCGAGAACGTAGACCGGTGTGCCGAACCGCGTGGCGAGTTCGCCGACGCCGATTCCACCGACCCGCAGTTCGCCGTCCGTCCAACCGGCCGTCCGCGGCCATACCTGGTCCATCTCGTGGTAGCTGCCCATACGCCAGAAACTAGGGACGGCAGCGCCGCCTCACGGGGAAGCGTCGAAAAACTGATTGCTCAGCACGCCGGCCGTCCGCGCCGCGGCCGCGTGGAGCGCCGCGCCCCCGCAGCCGCGGTGGAGCCCGGTACGGCCGCGAGGGTTCCGTGACCGGCCGACCCGGGTCAACCGGCCGTAGCCGAAGGCCCCGTGGCGGATGTGGCCGTCGCGTGCCGTGTGTCGCGATCATGATCCCCGCGTGTCACGGGGGCGTCCCGGGTGCGGCCCGCGCGCAACCGCCTCCGGGCCCACCTGCCTCCATGAACACAGAAGGGTCCGCAACGAGTGGGCCGGCATGCGATCTACGGACTACGGAGTAGCAATGCGCAGCAGCAAGAGGATCTCGGCTCTCGCCCTCATCGTCGTGGCCGCCGGGCTGTCCTTGACGGCCTGCGGCCCCGACGACTCCAGCGCCTCCGGCCCGTCGTCGTCCGACACCGCCGGCGCGACCTCGTCGTCGAGCGACTCCGGCGGGACGTCGGCACCCAACTCCGCGCCGGGCCAGGACACTTCCTCCGGCGGCGGTTCCTCCAGCGGCTCCGGCGGCGGTTCCACCGGCGGCAGCGGCAGCACGAGCGGAGGCTCCGGCTCCTCGAACTCCGGGTCGGCGTCCGGCGGCATGTGCACGACCTCGAACCTCGCGATCTCCGCCGAGCACGGCATCTCGGGGGAGGGCATGGAACTGGTCCACCTCAAGAACACCGGTTCCAGCTCCTGCACGATGCACGGCTTCGCGGGCGTCGACCTGAAGAACGGCTCGGACACCGTCAGCGTCCCGCGCTACAGCGGGGGCGACGTGCCCACCGTCAAGCTGGCCCCCGGCGAGAAGACCGAGTTCGTCCTGTACTACCCCTTCAACAACAGCGGCGGCAGCGGCTACACGTTCACCACCATGGTCGTCACGCCGCCCAACGAGACCCACTCCAAGACCGTCAGCGCGTCCATCAACGTCCCCGTCCAGAACCCCGACGACCAGGGCTCCGACGCCGGCAAGCTGTACGTACTCGCGGTCGGCGGCGGCGAGTAGCCGCCCCTGGCCCCTCGCGGGTCGCCCGCACCCGCCCGCGGCCCGCACCTCGGACACGCGGCCTTGGGTGCCGGGGGCCGGGGCCGGGACCGCGCATCCCGGCCCCGGCCCCTCCTGCGTCAGCGGGCGGCGGCCACCGCGCGGCGCAGGGACAGGCCGAGCAGGACCGCGACCGCGACCGGCAGCAGCCACCAGGCGTTCACACCGGCGCCGTGCACCAGGCCGGCGGTCGCGCCCAGCGCCACCACCACCCCGACCGCGACCTGCCAGTCGTCGCCGACGACGAAGTCGTACCAGAACAGCGCGAACGAACGAATCCACTTCACGACATGCTTCCCTTCGCCGCGGGAGCCGGGGGAACGGTGGTGACCGCGGACGGCTGTACCGCGGTGTTGGTGCGGCGCATCAGCGCGGCGGTGCCGAGCCCGAGCAGCGCGATGGCCGGCACGAGGACCAGCAGGGCCGCGTCGGCACCGGGCCAGTCGACCCCGGCGCCCTCGGCGGACCAGAAGACACCGAAGGCGGTGAGCATGATGCCGACGGCGAACTTCATCGAGTTCTCCGGCACCCGGGCCAGCGGCGCGCGGACCGCGAGGCCGACACCGACGACCGCGACGACCGCGGCTGCTGCGCCGAGCGCCGCGAGCGGCACGCTGCCCTGGTTGTTGCCGAAGGTCACGACGATGAAGGCGACCTCGAGCCCTTCGAGGAAGACCCCCTTGAAGGACAGGGTGAAGGCGTACCAGTCGGTGACGATGCTACGTCCGCCGCCCGCCGCGGCGTTGGCCGCCGCGACCTCCTTGGCGTAGGCGTCGGCCTCGTCGTGCAGGGCCTTGTAGCCCGAGGCGCGCAGGATGGCCTTGCGGAGCCACTGGAGCCCGAAGACCAGCAGCAGGGCGCCCACCACCAGCCGCAGCGCCTCGAAGGGGATCATCCCGATCGCGGGCCCGAGCGCCGCGACCACGATCGCGAGGGCGACCAGGGCCGCCGCGCTGCCTTGCAGCGCCGAGCGCCAGTTCCGGCTGGTGCCGGCGGCCAGCACGATCGTCAGCGCCTCGACCGCTTCGACGGAGCACGCCAGGAAGACGGTGAGGACGAGGATGAGGCCGCTCATGGGCGACCACCCCCGCGTGGCTCGGCACGGGGGGTGAAGGGGCAGGGCATCACGGTTGGCTCCACGGTTCGGGCCCCGGCAAGGGGCGTGTTGGGCGGACAATGCAGGCGGTATCGGGCCGGTGGCCGCCGTGAGCGGCGACCGGCGTCAGACGGCGGTGGCCTCGGGCGCGGATTCGGCTTCGCGGTCGGGCGCGGATACGGGCGCGGGTCCGGTCGCGGGTCCGGGCGCGGATTCGGCTTCGCGGTCGGGCGCGGATTCGGTCGCGGGTTCGGGTGTCAGCACGCGCCGGAACTCGGCGGTCAGTGCGGGCAGGATGTCCCGCCAGTCGGCGACGATGCCGATGTCGCAGTGGCCGAACACCGCCGCGTCCGGATCGCTGTTGACCGCGAGGACGGTGTGCGCGCGCTCCACGCCGGCCAGGTGGTGCGGGCTGCCGGAGAGGCCGAGCGCCAGATACAGCCGCGGGGCGATGTTCCGCCCCGTGACGCCCAGTTGACGGCAGTGCGGCAGGGCGCCGGCGTCGGGCACCTTGCGGGTCGCGGCAAGCTCCGCGCCGAGCAGGGCACGCAGCGGCTCGACCTCTCCGTAACGGTCCGGAGCGACGCCCGCGCCCAGGCCGATGACCGTGGCCGCACGCTCGACCGCGTCGAAGTCGTCCTCGGTGTGCCGGTTCGAGCGCCGCAGCAGCGGATCGGCCGGCACGTCCAGCGCCTCGACAAGGATCACGACGGGGACGGCCCGCCCGGCGCGCACGGTCAGTGAGCCGGTCCGCAGCGTGGCGATCTGCGGGACGGTGTCGCTGCCGACCTCGGCGAGCATGCCGTTGCCCGACGGCTTGCCGCCGACCAGGCGGAGCACGCCGCGGGCGTCGGAACGGGCGTCGGAACGGGTGTCGGAACGCACCGACGTCGTGGTCAGGTCGGACAGCAGCCCGGCGTTCAGGTGCACCGCGAGGCGGGCCAGCACCTCGCGGTCCCAGGCGGAGGCGCTGCCCAGTACGGCCCAGGGGACGGCGCGGGAGCGGTGGATCCAGTCGGCGAGTGCCGCCGCGGCAGGGCGGGGGTCGCCGCCGGAGAGCCGCAGGGCCGCGTCGGCGCCCCAGACGGCGAGCCGTTCCGGGTCCGCGGCCGGCGTGACGGCCACCACGTGGCCGCCGATCCGCCGCGCGATCTCCGCGGCCTCGCCGAGCAGGGCGCGCCCGCCCGTCTCGGGGCTGCCGGTCACGGCGAGGACGGCGGGCCCGGGGCGGCCGACGGGGTCCGGGTCCGCCGCCCGGCGGGTGACGGCCGTACGCCCCGGTTCGCCGGCGGTGGCGGCTGGCGCCGCGGGATCGGGTGTCGCGAGGCCGGTTGCCGCCGTGGCCGGGCCGAGCCGATTCGCAACGGTGCGCCCCGGCCCGGCAGTTCCCGCGAGCGTGCCGGCTTCGGCCGAGGAGAGACCGGAGCCGTTTGCCGAGGTGGGGCCGGAGCCGTCGGCCGCCGCCAACCGTGCGGCGATCAACGCGACCGCCCGTGCGGCCTGTTCCGATGGGCTGCCGGACACGAGCACCGGGCGGCGGGTCGCCGTGATGCGCTGCACCCGGTGCACCCGGGTGGGGCTCGCGGCACCCGGCCGGGCGCCGGCCAACTGATCCAGTGTCAGGGTGCGGATCGGCGGCGAGTCGGGCCAGGTGGCCGGTGGGGCCTTCGCCGGCCGGCAGGAGCGTTCCGCCACCGTGAGCACGGCGGGCAGCGTCAGTTCGGCGGTCTCGGTGACGCCGTCGAGTTGGAGTACGGCGCGCAGCCCGTCACCGCCCACCGCCTCGACGGACAGCGCGGGCCCGGCGAACGGCAGGCCGAGCAGCGCGGCGACCATCGGCCCGACCGCGCCGGTGCCGCCGTCCAGCGTGCTGTGCCCCGCGAGCACCAGGTCCACCGGGCCCAGGCTCCGTACGGCGGCGGCCAGGGCCTGCGCGGTGACCAGGCAGTCCGCGCCCGCGAGCGCCGGGTCGCACACGTGCAGGCCCTCGTCCGCGCCGCAGGCCAGCGCCTCCCGCAGGACGTCGGCGGCGGCCGGTGGCCCCATCGTGACGACCGTGGTGCGTCCGCCGCCGGCCCGGCCCAGTTGCACCGCGCGGGTCACCGCACGGCGGCACCACGGGTTGAGCTCCACCGCGAAGCCGTCCCTGCGCAGGCGCCCCCTCTCGTCCAGGTCGCCCGGGTGGTCGCCGAGCGGCACCTGCTTGACCAGCGCCACCGTGTGCAGGGGACGTCGGTACGCGGCCTCGCCCCACGGGCGGTCCGTCGTCGCCATCGGTCAGGACACCCCCGTCCCGACCAGCAGCCCGACCCCGAAGGTCACCGCGGCCGACAGCCCGCCGAGCACGAGCTGCCGGCTCGCGCCGAACCACCCGGAGCGCGCGGTGAGTTTCGCGGTCAGCGCGCCGGTGACGACCAGGGCCGCCGAACTCGCGAGCAGCGCGGGCACCAGGCCGGTCGCGCCGAAGACGAAGGGCAGCAGCGGCACCAGGGCGCCCAGCGCGAAGGCGGCGAACGAGGAGACCGCCGCCGACCAGCCCGAGGGAAGGTCGTCCGGGTCGACGCCCAACTCCTCGCGTACGTGCACGCGCCAGGCGACCTCGGGGTCGGCGGTCAGCGCCCGTGCGACCTCCTCCGCCAGCTCCGGCCGTACGCCCTTGGCCTGGTAGGCCAGGGTCAGTTCGCGCAGTTCCTCGTCCGGGTTGGTGGCCAGTTCGCGCTTCTCGCGGGCGATCTCGGCCTGTGCCAGCTCGTTCTGGGACGACACCGATACGAACTCGCCGGTGGCCATCGAGCAGGCGCCGGCGGTGAGGCCGGCCAGACCGGTGAGCAGGACGGTGTGCGCGCCGGCGCCACCGCCGACGACGCCGGCGACCAGGGCGAAGTTCGACACCAGGCCGTCCACCACGCCGAAGGTCGCCGGTCGCAGCCAGCCGCCGGTCACATCGCGGTGCTGATGGTGGATCTCGGCGGTGCCGAGGTCCGCTGTCGCAGTCATGCGCGGGTCCAATCTCGGCCGGGGGAGTGCCGCACCCGGCCCGGCCGGCAAACGGGAGGATTGACCACGGTCAATCGCGTTCTCGGGTCAGGGAGCACTGTGGCCGCCGGGCCGGTGCCACGTGATTGGCGGCGGCCGAGAAGTCGGCCCGGAAACATTGGCGCCCCGCCCAAAGCGGCCGGTACGCGCCGCGCGCAGACTGGGCACGCTTGTCAGGCTGCCGCCGTGTGATTGCGAGGACCCGCCCCATGATCCGCCCGCTGATGTTCGACAGGTTCTATGTCCACGACGAGTTGACCGCGTTGCTGCGGGACTGGGCCGACAGCCGTCCCGACCTCGCGGCGCTGGAGAGCGTGGGCCGCTCATGGGAGGGCCGCGACATCTGGCTGGTCACTCTCACCAACACCGCGACCGGGCCGGCCGCCGAGAAGCCGGCCCACTTCGTCGAGGCGGGCATCCACGGCACCGAGTGGTCCTCCTGCTTCGCGGCCCTGCACCTGGTGCACCGGCTGCTGACCGGCTACGGCACCGACGAGCGGGTGACCAGGCTGATGGACACCCGCGCCGTCTACGTCGTCCCGCGGCTCAACCCGGACGGGCACGAGCACGCCATGGCCGAGGGCCGCTTCATCCGCTCCAGCGTGCGCCCGCACCCGAGCCCGGACGCCGACCCCGGCCTGCAGTTGCGGGACGTCGACGGCGACGGCCGGGCGCTGTTCATGCGGGTGCGCGACGCCGACGGGCCGTGGAAGACCCACCCCGACGAGCCCCGGCTGCTGGTGCCGCGCGCACCCGACGAGGTCGGCGGCGACTACTTCCGGCTCTTCCAGGAGGGCGACATCACCGGCTACCGCGGCGACGTCGTCGAGGTCGCGGAACCGGTCGAGGGCCTGGACCTCGGCCAGAACCTGCCGACCGACTGGGAGGCGGCGCCCGCGCTGCCGCGCAACGCCGGGCCGTTCCCCGGCTCGGAGCCCGAGACGCAGGCCGTGCTGCGAGCGGTCACCGACCGTCCGAACATCACCGGTTACGTCACCTGCCACACCTTCGGCGGCCTGCACCTGTGCCCGCCGATGAACGCCGACGTCCGGTTGCCCGGCCCCGATCAGCGTGTCTACGACGTGTTCGGCGCCAAGGCGGCCGAGTTGACCGGGTACGACGTCATGTCCTTCCAGGACCTGAAGCACGACCCGGCCGCCGACTTCCGCGGCGGTCAACTGGGCTGGTACTACCACCAGTTGGGCATCTTCGCCTGGATCACCGAGTTCTGGAGCCCGCAGCGGGCGGCCGGCATCGAGTCCTACCACGCCTCGCGCTGGCTGATCGACCACCCGGTCGAGGACGATCTGCGGATGATCAAGTGGAGCGACGCCGAACTCGACGGCAAGGGCTTCGTCTCCTGGTACCCCTTCACGCACCCGCAGCTCGGACCGGTGGAGCTGGGCGGCTGGGACATGATCAACTACTGGTACAACCCGCCGATGGACCGCATCGAGGCCGAAGTCGCCCCGCACACCGAGTGGGTGATCTTCCAGACCCTGGCCTCGCCGCGGGTCGGGGTGCGCCGGCTGACCGCGACCCGGGTCGCGCCCGGCGTGCACCGGGTCCGGCTGGTCGTCGGCAACACCGGCTGGCTGCCGACGTATGTCACCAGGACCGCGCTGGACCGCGGGGTGGCGGGGGAGCTGTCCGCGGAGATCGCGCTGCCCGACGACGCCGAACTGGTCACCGGCGAGCACGTCGAACGCCTCGGCCAGCTGGAGGGCAGGAGCGGAACCCTGTCGTCCACCACCTGGTGGGGCCACGACCCGGGCACCCCCGACCTGACCGCGGTGGAGTGGACGGTCCGGGCGCCCGAGGGCACCGTCGTCGCCGTCACCGCCCGGCATCCCCGAGCGGGCACCGCCCGCGCCGAGATCCACCTCGGCTGACCGGCTGCCGTTGTCGGGCAGGTTGTGGGGTTGAGGGGC
>NZ_JACEGK010000344.1:0-8538 GCF_056859195.1 Streptomyces sp. NH27 | reverse complement strand
CCGCCGGCAGGTGCTCCCGGTGCCGACCGCGCACCTGCGGGAATTCCGGTAACTGCTCACGCCATTCCGCTCGTTCCAGCCGGTCGCCGAGCCGAACGCGCGGTGAAGACGGCAGGCCGCCGGCCGGAGAATCTCCGGAAATCTCCCCGAAGCGCCTACTGAGCTTCCAAAGCCGGACAGGAAGGCGCCCTCCGATTTGCCGTCGAGCCGGTCGATCACAACCCCGGCCCGGGAAAGCGCATAACGCTCACGCCCACCATGTCGACGGAACTGGTCGACCACGGTGACGACAACACCGACCTCAGCTGAACGACCGTCCAGAACTGGCCGGCCGCCACAGCTCCTCACCCTCCCCGCCACGGCTGCCGGACGGCGCGCCGCAGGTCAACTGGGTTGCAGCCGAACGCCGTTCCGTTGTCGAACGCCTCGGCGCGCGAACCCCAAGGCCCGGTACCGGAATTCACACCCCTGACACCGACAAAGGACACCCGGCGACGATCCGCCCGTGTCACATGACACGAACGAGTGAAGCGCAGAGAAGCGAAAGACCCCGTAAGCGGGCGCGCCGTCGGCGGTGGAATCGCGATCGGGTCAACCAGTGCCGCCGATGCGTCACCGGGCTCCCGAACCTGGCACATCGCTCCCGGCACAGGCCCCGCAGATGCGCGCCGTCGGATTCGGCGCAGGCGTGGACTTGCCGCCCGGCTCTCTCACCTGCGCCGCCCAGTTGTGGGACGAGGACCGCCCGGTCGATCGGCCTGGCCGACCGAATCGGTGGCTACTGCTAGCCTTCACGCAGTCACGGTAGGTAATCGACCCCGTGCGTCAATTGAAGGACCAGGGATATGCGCAAACTCCAGCAACTGGCAGTCGTCGCCATGGCAGTCGGCAGCCTTTCCGCCATTGGCGCGGGCGTCAGTTTCGCCGACACGCAGGGCCAACTGCCTCCCCAAGGGACGCAGGGCCAGCAAACCCCGCAAGAGACTCAGGGCCAGCAAGCCCCCCAGGGCATGCAGCAGGCGCCCCAGGCGCAGGGTCAGCAGGCCCCCCAGGGCATGCAGCAGGCGCCCCAGGGTCAGCAGGCCCCCCAGGGCGCGCCGGCCCCGCAAGGGACGCAGGTCTCTCCCCAGGTCGCCCCCCAGCTGTCGCCGACCGTCACGCTCCCGCAGGCCCTGCCCCTCGGAGCCCCGCAGGCCGCCCCCCAGGAGGCGCCGCAGGAGCAGAACAACCTCTTCCGTCCGTACCAGGAGTGCAGCCCGCAGACGGTGCTCCAGGCGAACATCCCGATCGCCATCCTGGGTGACTCCAAGACCCAGGGCGACACCTGCACCCAGGTGAACAACGCCTTCGACAAGTAGGGCGCGGACCCACGGGACGGTCTCCGTTGCGCCCTCCAGGGGACGGCCCTTCGAGTCCGAACACCCTGCGGGCTAAGCCGATCAGGTTGTTCCGGGCGGCGCGTCACTCAAGCGACCACTGAGGCCCAACTTCCCTCACTGCGAACGGTGTTGGGCACTCCGCTTCGACCGAATGGCCCCCGAAGAACCGGTTGGCCACCTCACGTGCCTCTCACGGCTCACGGCATCCAGTGCTTATCTTCAGTCACACCGTGAGTCGATCACGGAGAGTATCCGATCAACCACACGAAGGAAACAGACATGCGCATGATCCAGAAGGCAGCCGTCGTGGCCGCCGTGCTCGGCACCATCGGCTTCGCCGGCGCCGGCGCCGCCTTTGCCGGCGACCACGGTGGCAGCGAGTACCAGGTGTCGCAGAGCACCTCGTGCAAGTCGCACGACCTGAACCTCGACGTCCTCGGCGAGGTCGGCGTCCTCAACGGCCTGCTGGGCAACGCGCTGAACGGCGAGGGCAACCCGGGCGCCCAGGCCACCAGCCTCGGCTCGACCATGGGCTGCAACAACAGCGCTTTCTGAGCGCTGCCGGAGTAGCTGAACCCATGGACGCGGCGGGCCCCACCATCACGGCCCGCCGCTTTCATGCGCCCCGTCAGAAGTACCGGTGCACATCAGGGCCCATGGCAGGGCCGTCGCACCGCGCATCGCCAACCATGCCTGACCCAAAACATGGAGCATGACATGCACAAGATCTACAAGGCGGTCGCCGTGGCCGCCATGCTCGGCAGCTTCGGCCTCGTCGGCATCGGCAGCGCCGCCGCGTCCGACAACCCCGGCGGGAACAAGTTCGACGTGCAGCAGAGCACCTCGTGCAAGTCGCACGACCTGAACCTCGACGTCCTCGGCGAGGTCGGCATCCTCAACGGCGTGCTGGGCAACGCCCTGGGCGGCGAAGGCAACCCGGGCGCCCAGAGCACCCAGCTCGGCTCGAGCATGGGCTGCAGCAACAGCGCCTTCTGAGCGAATCCAGCCCAGTAGGTACCAGATGGGTCCCGGAATCCACGGCCGAACCCTGGCCCCTCGGGCGCCGGGGCCCATCCTCACGGAGATCAGTTGAGACCGGACACCGGTGCTGGTCCGAGTGTGACACCGACCGCGAAGGAACACGGCACATGTTCAAACACACGAAGAGCGCGGCCCTCTCCGTGCTCGTGGGTGGCCTCTCGTTGGCCTGCGTGGGTATCGGCCATGCCGTTGCCGCAGGACCGTCCACCAACTGCACGCATGACGCTCAGGGGAACGACACCTGCGTTTCCAAATCCGAGAACACGTACACCAGCAAAGACGGCACCTACCACCTGCAGCAGCAACAGGACTGCACCAACGTGTCGCGTCAGGAGACCCAGACACCGCAAGTCGCGGTGGGGCAGCCGGGGACAACGCACATCGGGGCGGTCGTCGACTGCTCCAACAATGCGCCGGCACCCAAGGGATTCAAAGCACCCGACATCGCACGCTAGCCGCGGCGGGCACCCGTCGCCCCCACGGGTGAGGCGCGGCGGGCCGATTCCCGTCCACTGCGTCCCCGTCGACAGATGGCCGGACCCGGATCGTCCCCGGGCCCGGCCATCTGTCGTGCGCCCCGGCAGCCTCAGCGCGTGTTCCGCTTCGCGTGCACCTCAGACCGCAGGTCGGAACACGGTTACGCAGTCCTGCCCAGCCACTCGACCGGGTTGGTGTACGAAAGACCGGTGAGTTGCTGGTCGGTGCAGAACCTGATGATCAGGTCGGAGAACTCCGAGATCCGCTCAACCGGCGCCAGATGGTCGGCGTATTTGATGGTGGTGAAAGCGGCCCGTGGAAGCGCTGCAGCGACTTCACGGCCCATCTCCGGTGTGCAGAGCGTGTCGTACTCACCGGTGCACACCAGGATCGGCACGGCGGGAACCGGCTCGTCCCGGTACCAGTCGTGGGTCATCAGCCGTGCGTTGTGCTCCACCGACTTGTTGATTTCATCCTCGGACTGCGCCATGAACTGCCCGTAGAGCAAACGCGAGACCGCCTGGTGCTTGTAGACCACACCGGTTCCAGGAGGAGACATGAACTGCTCGACCAGCTCGGAGGCGATCTGCGCCCGGTCGCCGAGTTCGAGCATGCGCGCCCACCGCGGGACAGCGGAGGAGTAGTGCGCCGGGATGACCGTGGTCATCCCGACCAAGCCCAACTTCACCAAGCGGTCGGAGTAGTGCTGAGCGTATCGCAGAGCGATGGCCCCGCCGAAACAGCTGCCGATGACATTGGCCCGGTGAATGGCCAGTTCCTGCATCATGTGGTGCACGCAGTCGGCAAGGAAGTCGATCCCGTAGCTGGCGGGGAGAAAATCCGCGCTGCCATAACCGGGCAGGTCCACGGTGATGATCGTACCGCATTCGGCCAGCCACTTCTGGTGCCGCAGCCACGCGAAGCGGTTCTGCGCCGAACCGCCCAGCAGCACCAGCGGATCCGTTCGGGGGTTGTCCTGACGAACAATGCGGCAGTGATACGCAAATCCCTCGAAGACCAACGTCCTTTCCTCCGACTGCGCTTGGGCAGGTGCCCCGGAGTCAGGGCGGGGAACCGGCACAGATGTGTCCTGTGACGTGCTGATGTCAGAGCGCATAATGTCTCCGAGCGCGCGCGAAGAATGGGGAACTGAACACCATGATCCACCCTTTGAAGCATGGAGAGCCCAATCTCACCCACGGTGGGCGTGTCGGATCCCGCCCATGTGATCCGGACTTTTGCCCGTCCGGCACTCGGCCATTTCCCGGACGGTCGGCAATCGGGACCCTTTTACGAGGTGGGGCAACTCGGGATCGCCGCCGATCACCATCGGCAATTCCCCCGCGCCCGTCGCGTCGAACTGGCCGCCGCGGCAATCCGCTTCGCCGCGGGGGCGGCTGATCTCGCCCGCTGCTCAGTCGCGAACGCGGGCCGTGGAGTAGAGATGGCTGTCGAGGAAGGACTCGGCTGCCAGGGTGCGGCCTACGATGATGACGGCGGTCCGGCGGATTTCCGCGTCGTGGACCTGTTCCGCGATGCTGCCGAGGGTGCCGCGCAGCACCACCTCGTCGGGGCGGCTGGCGAATGCCACGACTGCGGCCGGGCACTGAGCACCGTAGTACGGCATCAACTCGGCGACGACACGGTCGACGTAGCCGGCGGCGAGGTGCAGGACGAGCAGGGCGCCGCTGCGGGCGAGGGTCGGCAGGTCCTCACCGGGCGGCATGGGCGTGGCCCGCTGCGCGACCCGTGTGAGAATCACCGTCTGCCCGACCGCCGGCACCGTCAACTCCCGCTTGAGCGCGGCAGCGGCCGCGGCGAACGCGGGTACCCCGGGCACCACTTCGTACGGCACCCCGGCCGCGTCGAGCCGTCGCATCTGCTCGGCCACCGCGCTGAACACCGACGGATCGCCGGAGTGCAGCCGCGCCACGTCGTGACCGTCGCGGTGCGCCCGCACCACCGCCTCGGTGATCTCGTCGAGGTCCATGCGTGCGGTGTCGACGAGTTCGGCCCCGGGCGGGCAGTCCGCGAGCAGCTCGCGCGGCACCAGGCTCCCTGCGTACAGGCAGACCTGGCAGGCGGCGAGCAGCCGCGCCCCGCGCACCGTGATGAGGTCGGCGGCGCCGGGTCCGGCGCCGATGAAGTACACGGTCATACGTCTTCCGCTTCTGCTGGTTCGGCCGGCTTGACCACCGACCACTGGGTGACCGGCATCGCCTGGCGCCAGCCGGTGAAGGCGCCGACGGGTGCCGCGTGCGCGACGGAGAGCCGTACGAGGTCGCCGCCGCGGCGCCGGTAGTACGCGGCGAGCAGCGCCTCGGACTCCAGGGTGACGGTGTTCGCGACGAGACGGCCGCCCGCGGGGAGCGCGTCCCAGCAGGCGTCGAGGAGGCCGGGCGCGGTGAGCCCGCCGCCGACGAAGACGGCGTCGGGGGCTGGGAGTTCGGCCAGCGCGGCGGGCGCGGCGCCGGTGACGACCCGCAGCGCGGGCACGCCGAGCCGTTCGGCGTTGGCGGTGATCCGGGCGGCCCGTACCGGGTCGCGTTCGACACCGACCGCACGGCAGGAGGGGTGCGTCCGCATCCACTCGATCGCGATCGAGCCGGAGCCGCCGCCGACGTCCCAGAGCAGTTCGCCGGGCTCGGGGGCGAGCGCGGCGAGCGTGACGGCGCGGACATGACGCTTGGTGAGCTGCCCGTCGTGGTCGTAGCTCTCGTCCGGCAGCCCGGGCACCGCGCCGAGCCGCCGCGCGTCCGGGGCGCGGCGGCACTCGACGGCGACGACGTTGAGCGGGTCGCCGGGTGCGTGTGCCCAGCCGTCGGCGGTGCCGTCGGCCGCGACGCGCTCGCGGGCGCCGCCCAGTTGCTCCAGCACCCGCACCCGGCTGGGCCCGAAGCCGCGGTCGCGCAGCAGCGCGGCGACCTCGCCGGGGGTGGCGGCGCCCGCGCTGAGCACGATCAGCCGGCGGCCGTGGTGCAGGGCGGCGGCCAGCGTCGCCGCCGGCCGGCCGACGAGCGTGACCACCGCGGTGTCCTCGACCGGCCAGCCGAGCCGGGCGCAGGCGTAGGAGACCGACGAGGGGTGCGGCAGCACCCGTAGCGCGTCGGGGCCGAGCACCTCCGCCAGGGCCCGGCCGATGCCGTGGAAGAAGGGGTCGCCGCTGGCCAGCACGGCGATCGCGCGGCCGGCGTGCGCGGCGAGCAGCGCGGGCACGGCGGGCCGCAACGGCGACGGCCACGGCACCCGCTGCCCGGCGCACTCCGTTGGCAGCAGGTCGAGTTGGCGCGGGCCGCCGATCACGATGTGCGCGGCGCGCAGCGCGGCACGGGACGCCTCGGGCAGCCCGTCCCAGCCGTCGGCGCCGATGCCGACGACGGTCACCGGGGTGGGGGCGGAGTTCACGCGGACACCTCGGATCGGGGAAACGGCAGGTCAGCAGGACCTTACCGACCTGCCGCCGGCACCGGCCCGCCGGGTGCGCCCGGTCGGCGGCCGCGCGGTCCGTCCGCGGGAGCGCTCGCGGTTCCGCCCGCGGTCCTGCCTGCGGCTATGCCCTCGGCTCCGGCCCGAGGCTGTAGGTGAGGTAGGCGAACTGGCCGAACTGCTCAACGGCGGTCAGCGTGAGCCGGTCCGACTCCAGCCGGCGCGGCAGCAGTGGGGCGCCGCCGGTCAGGATGACCGGTGCGACGCCGAGCACCAGCTCGTCCAGTACTCCCTCGTCGGCGAACTGCCCCGCCAGCTCGCCGCCGCCGACCAGCCAGATCGTACGGTCCCCGGCGGCCGCGGCCATCGCGTCGTGGACCGGACGGACGTCGCCGCGGACGAAGGTGAGGTCGATGCCGGGCACGGCCGGCAGCTCCCGGTGGGTGAACACCCAGCACGGTGTGTCGCCGTACCAGCTGCGCCACTTCTCGGGCCGCCGCAGCATCTCCTCGTGCTCCAGCATCCACTCGTACGTGGTGGCGCCGAGGGCGAAGGCGCCGACGGTGTCGAAGAACACGGGGAAACGGGCCTCGCCCTCCCCGCCGTGGTCGGCCGTGAAGAGCCAGTCGAGCGAACCGGCCTCGTCCACGATCCTGCCGTCGATGCTCGTCGCGGTGAAGTACGTCGTCTTGGGCATCGCCTCACCGTAGCGGCGGGCACTGACAGCGGGGCATGGCGACGGGCCGCCGGCGAGGAGGAGGAAGGCCGGCGGCCCGTGCGGGGTGGAGCAGGCCGGTTCGGCTCGCGGGGCGAGCGTCACCGGCCGACGGCCATGGTGCGGCCGGGGGTGATTCAGTGGTTGGCCACACCGTTACCGGACAGCACCGGGATGTTGCTGAGCACGTGCGAGAGCGGCTCGTCGCCCTGCGCCTGGGTGGAGTTCTCGGTGCACTGCTGGTTCTGCGGCGAGGTCAGCACGTTGACGTCCTGGACGGTGACCGGCACGAGGCCGATCAGCGAGCCGACGTTGGCCTTCACCGGCACGCCGAGGCAGGGCTTGTTCAGGGTGCCCTGGACCAGGCCGATCTGCGGGCTCTGGGTGCCACCGGTGTGGGTGTTGCCGTACGCCTGCTCGGCGCCATTGCCGTTCACCGTGGTGGTGCCCTCGTCGTTGCCGATGGCCATGGCCTGCGGGGCGGCGGTGGCACCGACGGCGACGACCGACGCGGCGAGAGCAGCACCGGCAAGCATCTTCTTGATCATGGTTGTCCCTCTTTTGGTGCTTGGTGCACTGTTCTGGAAGGTCTGGAGCGATCTGATCAACCGCTCCAGCGGGGTTAGGTTCCGGCCCTTCACTCCAACGGGGTAACAGCCGGGTGGGAAAGGCCGGGTGAGCCGGGAAGGCGGCAGCTGGGCGCCGTCAGCCGAGCGGCAGGCCGCTCACCGGCAGCCCGCCGAGCAGCGAACCGGCGGGCAGCCCTCCGGTGGCTTTGGCCAGTCCGGACAGCGCGGAACCCGCGATGTCGGTGCCGTTCTGCGCCGTCTGCAGCGCGGAGCCGACGGGCGTCGCGTCGGCGAGCTTCTGCAGCGGCTGCTCGTTCAGCGCCTGGTCGACACCGCCGTTGATGCTCGTGGGCATCGTCGACATGTTGTCCACAGAGACGGGGGCACCGTTGGCGCCCTCGGCAAAGGCGGGTACAGCCATTCCAGCCGCCATCACCGATCCGGCCACTGCCGCCGCAACCTTTGAGTACTTCACTTGTCACCCTTTCCTAAGCCGAGAGCCAGCGGCCGACCCTGGGGAAGGCGAGTGCCGCGGGACACCGTCGGACGCCGAAATCCGGCGCCGTGTACAACGACCACGCCGATCCGCAGGCAACGGACATCACACTGCATCAGCTGACAATCACCTGTACGTGCAGAACTACGGCGCAGTCGTGCTATTAATCACCTTTCCGGGGCGCATTCCTCGATACGCCGCCGGAACGGTGTCAGCGCATTCGGGCCGTGGCGCGCGCGGCCTTCGAGGCCGCGTGGGAGCGTCGGTACAGCAGCGCCCCACCCATGAGCAAAGCGGCTCCGGCCGCGCCCGCGATGCCGAGCTCGCGGTTGTCCAGCCCGGTCTCCGCCAGCCGCTGGTGCACCACGACAGGCTTGGCCGGGGACACGGGGGGGACCTTCGCGGTGCGCGGCGGCGCCTGGGGCGAGGGGGTGG